>NZ_JBSFUR010000022.1:0-121719 GCF_053591895.1 Streptomyces sp. NPDC002867
CCGGCGTGAGGGCGGGGACGAGGGGCCCGGGAAGGCCAGGTTCCAAATGGTCCGGACGTGCCATGCGCGGTCTGTGTCCCGCCCGAGGGGGTGGGGCCCGGCGCACACCGGTGGCGGTGGCGGGAGCGGAGCTCCGCCGGTGGCGGTGGCGACGGTCGTCACCTCCGCCGGTGGTGGCGGGGATCAGATCTTCACCGGCTCGCGCTCGTCCTCGCGCGGCTCCGGCACGCCGGCCTTCTCCGCGACCGCGTGGTCGTCCAGCAGGGTCTTCTCGTCGAACGGCAGACGTCCCGAGAGGACCTCGCGCACCTGCCCCTTGTCGATCTCCTTGGTCCAGGTGCCGATGAGCACCGTCGCCACGGCGTTGCCCGCGAAGTTCGTCAGGGCGCGGGCCTCGCTCATGAAGCGGTCGATGCCGACGATCAGGCCCACACCGTCGACCAGTTCCGGCCGGTGCGACTGCAGACCGCCCGCAAGCGTCGCCAGACCGGCGCCCGTGACACCGGCCGCTCCCTTCGACGCGACGAAGAGGAACAGCAGGAGCGCGATCTGCTCCCCGACCGACATCGGGTTGCCCATGGCGTCGGCGATGAAGAGCGAGGCCATGGTCATGTAGATCATGGTGCCGTCGAGGTTGAAGGAGTATCCGGTCGGGACGGTGATGCCGACGACCGGCTTGCTCACGCCCAGGTGCTCCATCTTCGCGATGAGCCGCGGGAGAGCGGACTCGGAGGAGGAGGTGGAGAGGATCAGCAGGAACTCGCGGCCCAGGTACTTGAAGAGCGAGAGGATGTTGAGGCCCGCGACGACCCGCAGGAGCGTGCCGAGCACGATGACGACGAACAGGAAGCAGGTCACGTAGAAGCCGAGCATCAGCACGGCGAGGCTCTTGAGCGCGTCGAGACCGGCCGAACCGGTCACCGCGGCGATCGCGCCGAACGCACCGACGGGCGCGGCCCACATGACCATCGCCAGGATGCGGAAGACGAGCCGCTGGATGTGCTCGATGCCGCGCAGCACCGGGGCGCCGGCCGGGCCCATGGCCTGGAGCGCGAAGCCCGCGAGCAGGGCGACGAGGAGGGTCTGCAGGACCTCACCGCCGGTGAAGGCGGAGACGATCGTGGTCGGGATGATCCCGAGCAGGAACTCGGTCGTGTCCTTGGCCTCGGCGGAGACCTGCTCCTGGCCCACTTCCTTGACCGCGTCGGTCACCGCGAGGCTCGAACCGGGGTCCAGGACGTTGCCGACGACGAGGCCGATCCCCAGGGCGACCAGTGACATCACCACGAAGTAGCCGAGCGCGATGCCGCCGACCGCGCCGACCTTGGCGGCCTTCCGCACGGAGCCGATGCCCAGCACGATGGTGCAGAAGATGATCGGCGAGATCATCATCTTGATCAGGTTCACGAACCCGGTGCCGATCGGCTTGAGCTCCACGGCGAAGTCGGGAGCGACCAGGCCGACGGCGATGCCGAGCGCCACCGCGATGATCACGGCGATGTAGAGATAGTGGGTACGGTCCCGCCTGACGGCTCCTGTGGCCACGGGGTCCTCCTCGATTTCCTGTGCGTCCATGTCCCGATGGATGCCGTGAATATCCACCAGCCCTGTGACCCCGGTCACCCTTGCGTTCGTTTCGTTCACACAAATCCGGCCAGGCAGACTTAACCCATGCGCATTCCCCGCGCCCGCAGCCTCGCGGGCCAGCTCTTCGCGATGCAGGTCGTGCTGGTCGCCGCGATCGTCGCGGGCTGCGCGCTCTTCGCGTACTTCACCGACCGCTCCCAGGCCGAGGAGTCGGCCCGGCTGCAGACCAGCGCGACCGCCGCGGCCGCGGCGCGGTCCCCGTCGGTCGTCCAGGCGGTCCGCTCGGACGACCCGTCGGCGGCGCTCCAGCCGTACGCGGAGGCCCTGCGCAAGGACGCGGGCATGGACTTCGTCGTGATCATGGATCCGCGGGGGCGGCGCTGGACACACCCGGAGCCGGGTGAGATAGGGCGGACGTACCTCGGCCACATCGAGCCGGCTCTGCGCGGCGAGATCTACAGCGAGCGGTACACGGGCACGCTGGGTCTCTCCGTACGCACCGTGGCGCCGGTCCGTGACGGCGGGGAGGTCGTCGCGCTCGTCAGCGCCGGCATCACGATCGAGGAGATCAGCGAGCAGGTGGCCAAGCAGGTCACGGCGCTGCTCGTGATGGCGGGCGGGGCGCTCGCGCTCGGCGGCGTCGGCACCTACGTGATCAACGCCAGGCTGCGCCGGCACACGCACGGCATGAACGCGGCGGAGCTGGGGCGGATGCACGACTACCACCAGGCCGCGCTGCACGCGGTGCGCGAGGGCCTGATCATGCTCGACGGCTCCCGGCGCATCGCACTCGTCAACGACGGGGCGCGGGAGTTGCTGGGGCTCGGCGACGACGCCGTGGGCCGCCCGGTGGCGGACCTCGGCCTGCCCGCCCCGCTCACGGGTGCGCTGCTGGCGTCCGAGCCGCGGGTCGACGAGGTGCACCTGACGGCGGACCGGGTGGTCGTGGTGAACACGCAGCCGGTCGTCGGCGGCGAGAAGCGCGGCACGGTGGTGACCCTGCGCGACCACACGGAGCTCCAGGCGCTCTCGGGCGAGCTCGACTCGGAGCGCGGCTTCTCGCAGGCCCTGCGCTCGCAGGCCCACGAGGCGGCGAACCGGCTGCACACGGTGGTGTCGCTGATCGAGCTGGGCCGCTCGGACGAGGCGGTCGACTTCGCGACGGCGGAACTGGAGCTGGCGCAGGCCCTGACCGACCGCGTGGTGGGCGCGGTCGGCGAACCGGTCCTCGCGGCGCTGCTGCTCGGCAAGGCGGCGCAGGCGAACGAGCGGGGTGTGGAGCTGGTCCTCACCGAGGACAGCCGCATCGACGACGGCGTCCTGCCGGCGTCGCTGCCGTCGAGGGACCTGGTGACGATCCTGGGCAACCTGGTCGACAACGCGGTCGACGCGGCGGCCGGCGTCGGCGCCCTGGTGCCGGCCGGCCCCGCCGGGCCGGGCGACGACCTGCGGATCGCGTCGCCCCCGCCGGGCGGCGTCCGCGCACGCGTCACCGTGACGGCGCGGGCCGAACGGGACGAGCTGCTGCTGCGCGTCGCCGACACCGGTCCCGGTGTCGAACCGGAGTCCGCCGAGGACGTCTTCCGCCGCGGCTGGTCCACGCACGGCCCCGGCCGGGGCATCGGTCTGGCGCTGGTCCGCCAGGCGGTCCACCGCGGCCATGGCACGATCACGCTCACGCGCGCTCCGGAAGGCGGAGCGGAATTCACGGTCCGTCTTCCCCTGACCCCGGAGCCCCGCCCATGACGCCCCTGTACGCCCCGGCGACGCCGCCCGCCCCATGGCCACGGTCCACGAGCACCCGCCCCGACCGTGCACCCCGGGCGCGCGCAGCCTCCCCGCAGGCGCGGACCGAGGCCACCCGCCCCGGCCGAAGGCCGGACGCCCGCACCCGGCAGGTGACCGTGGACGTCTCACGCGGGCGCAGGACCGCGGTCGGCCGGGGGACGCGGTCCGGCCCGTACGCTCCGTCGACGGGGCGCCTGCCCGTGGCCGGCCACCCCGGCGCCCCCGCGGGGCGCGGCGGCGCCGGGGTGGCCCGAGCCCGGGAGGTGCGTCCGTGACCATCCGGGTGCTGGTCGTCGAAGACGACCCCGTCGCCGCCGACGCGCACGCGCTCTACGTCGGGCGCGTGCCCGGGTTCGTCGTCGTGGGGGTCGCGCACTCCCGTGCCGAGGCGGTGCGCACGCTGGAGCGGGCCGAGGTCGACCTCCTGCTGCTCGACCTCTACCTGCCCGACGGGCACGGCCTGCATCTCGTACGGTCCCTGCGCGCCGCCGGACACTCCACCGACGTCATCGCCGTGACCTCCGCCCGCGACCTCGCCATCGTCCGGGAGGGCGTGGCGCTCGGGGTCGTGCAGTACGTGCTGAAGCCGTTCACGTTCGCCACCCTCCGCGACCGCCTCGGCCGCTACGCCGAGTTCCGGGCCGCCGCCGGAGAGGCCAGCGGCCAGGAGGAGGTCGACCGCGCCCTCTCCGCACTGCGCGCGCCGCGCAACGCAACGACGCTCCCCAAGGGCCTGAGCGCGCCCACTCTGGAGGCGGTCACCCGCACTCTGCGCGACTCCGGCGAGGGGCTGACCGCCACCGAGGCCGCCGCGGCCGTCGGCATCTCCCGGATCACGGCCCGCCGTTACCTGGAGCATCTGGTCACGGCCGGGCGGGCCGTCCGCAGCCCTCAGTACGGCCAGATCGGCCGCCCGGAGCTCCAGTACCGATGGGTCAGCGCCCGGCGCTGAGCACCGCCACGGGCCTCAACCGCCGTGCTCTGCACGGGGATTGATTTTGTCAACTGACCGGTCATACCGTCACGGACAGCAGCCCGCAGCCCCGCGCCGCCCGCCCGGCGCCCGGCTCCCCCGGCTCAGAGGAGGTCGTGCCCGTGCGCCCCACCGCCCCACTGGTCCTCATCACCGCCGTCACCGCCCTCGCGGCGAGCCTCACCGCATGCGGCAGCGGCTCCGGCGGCGATCCGGACACCGTCGAGGTCGCCTACAACCGGTCCACCGACAACAAGATCCGCTTCAAGGACGCCTATCTGGTGGCGGCCAAGGAGCAGTTCGAGAAGGAGCATCCGGGCAAGAAGGTCAAGCTGATCCCGATCCAGGCCCCGGACAACGACTACGCCACCAAGGCGCAGCAGATGATGCGCTCCCCCAAGACCGCGCCCGACCTGGTCTACGAGGACACCTTCCGCATCAACTCCGACATCAGGGCCGGCTACTTGAAGCCGCTGGACGACTATCTGGCCGAGTGGGACCAGTGGGACCGCTTCGTGGACACCGCGAAGGCCGCGGCGAAGGCGGAGGACGGCAAGACGTACGGGGTGCCGGACGGCACCGACACCCGCGGGCTGTGGTTCAACAAGGAGATCTTCGCCAAGGCCGGGCTGCCGGCCGACTGGGCGCCGAAGAACTGGGCGGAGGTCCTGGACGCGGCCCGTACGGTCAGGAAGAAGGTCCCCGGCGTCATCCCGATCAACGTCTACACCGGCAAGGGACCCGGCGAGGCGGCGGTCATGCAGGGCTTCGAGATGCTGCTCTACGGCACGGGCGAGGACCCTCTCTACGACGCGTCGGCCAAGAAGTGGGTGGCGGGCGGCAAGGGGTTCGAGGACGCCCTCGGCTTCGTGAGCACGGTGTACAAGGAGAAGCTCGGTCCGGACGTGTCCGACGCCCTCGACCCGAACATCGGCACGCGGGTCGCCACCGAGTTCTTCCCGGAGGGGAAGCTGGCGATCTCCCTCGACGGCTCGTGGATGGGCCAGAACTGGGTGAACGAGGGCCCCAAGGAGTGGCCGGAGTGGAGCGAGAAGCTGGCGCAGGCGCCCATGCCGACGCAGAACGGCCAGGCGCCCGGCAAGGTCTCGATGTCCGGCGGCTGGGCCTGGTCGATCCCGGCGAAGGCCCAGAACCCGGATCTGGCCTTCGAGTTCATCAGGACACTGCAGTCGAAGGAGAACGCGACCGAGTGGTGCGTGGTCGGCGCGCAGATCGCGGTGCGCGAGGACGTCGCCGCCGATCCCCGGTATCTGAAGTCCATGCCGGGCATCGACTTCTTCACCGGCCTGGTGCGCTACACCCACTACCGGCCGGCGCTGCCCGTCTACCCGCAGGTGTCGACGGCGATCGGCGAGGCCATGGAGAAGGTGACCACGGGTGACGCGTCGCCGGCCGACGCGGCGAAGGCGTACGACGAGCAGTTGAGGACCATCGCCGACGGCGCGGTCGCCTCCCGGTGAGCGGCCGGTGAGCGCGTCCCGGACGGGACGGTGGCGGTGGGCCCCGCTCGCCCCCGCCACCGTCCTCCTGCTGCTGTTCCTCGCGGGCCCCATCGGCTACTGCGTGTGGATCGCCTTCACGAACACGCAGCTCACCGGCCAGTCGGGCGCGGACTTCGTGGGCCTCGCGAACTTCCGGCGGGCCTTCGCCGACGACGACTTCCGCAACGCGGTGTGGCTCACGCTCGTCTTCACCTTCGTCTCGGCGATCGTCGGCCAGAACACGCTGGGCCTGGCGCTGGCCGGTCTGATGCGCGTCGCGTCGCGTCCGGTGCGCACGCTCACGGGCGTTCTGGTGATCACGGCATGGGTGCTGCCGGAGATCGTCGCGGCGTTCCTGCTGTACACCTTCTTCCGGCGCGAGGGCACGCTCAACGCGATTCTGGACTGGCTCCAGCTCCCCTCGCAGAACTGGCTGTTCACACTGCCGATCCTGGCCGTGTCGTTCGCCAACGTCTGGCGGGGCACCGCCTTCTCGATGCTGATCTACTCCGCCGCCCTGGCCGAGATCCCGCGTGACATCACTGAGGCGGCCGAGGTCGACGGGGCGAGCGGCCCGCGCCGCGTCTGGCACGTCACGCTGCCGATGATCCGCCGCTCCATCGGCACCAACCTGATGCTCAACACCCTCTCCACACTGTCCGTCTTCGGTCTGATCTGGGCGATGACCCGCGGCGGCCCGGGCAACCGCAGCCAGACGCTGCCGGTGTTCATGTACGACCAGGCGTTCCTGAAGTCCCTGATCGGCTACGGCACGGCGGTGGCTCTGCTGCTTCTGCTGGTCGGGTCGCTGTTCTCGGTGGTGTACCTGCGTCTGATGAAGGTGGAGGTGTGATGCGGGCCGTGATGCGCCGTGCCACCCGCGCCCGCCTCGCGGCGAACGGCGCACTGCTGCTGACTGCGGCGGCGTTCGCCCTGCCGCTGGTGTGGCTGCTGCTGGCGTCGGTGGACGCGGACGCCGACCTGCGCGTACGGATTCCGGCGTCGCCGACGGCGGAGAACTTCGACGCGGTGCTCACGGACGAGATCACGTTCACGCCGATGCTCAACAGCCTGGTGCTGTGCGGCGGGGCGACCGTGGTGTCGGTGGTGTGCGCGGCGCTCGCCGCGTATCCGCTCTCGCGGCACCGTTCGCGGTTCACCCGCCCGTACCTGCTCACGATCCTCTTCACGACGTGCCTGCCGATCACCGCGATCATGGTCCCGGTGTACGGGCTGTTCGTGCAGGTGAACCTGATCGACACGACGTACGGTACGGCGCTGTTCCTCGCCGCGTCCCAACTCCCCTTCGCCATCTGGCTGATGAAGAACTTCATGGACGGTGTGCCGGTGGTGCTGGAGGAGGCGGCCTGGACGGACGGCGCGTCGCACCTGCAGACCCTGACCCGGGTGGTGCTGCCGCTGATGGGACCCGGCGTGACGGTGGTGACGATCTACACGTTCATCATGCTGTGGGGGAACTTCTTCGTCCCCTTCATGCTGATCCTGTCCCCCGACCAACTGCCCGCGTCCGTTTCGATCTTCACGTTCTTCGGCAACTACGGCTCCGTGGTCTACGGTCAGCTGGCGGCGTTCTCGCTGCTGTACTCGGCGCCCGTGCTGGTGCTCTACGTGCTGATCGCGCGCAGGCTCGGCGGCGGGTTCGCCCTCGGCGGCGCGGTCAAGGGGTGACGCCCGGCCCGGGGCCACACGGGCACGCCGGTACCCTTCGGTAGCTCCGGCGTACGTCCACGGTTGTGGATCAGCTCGGAGATTCCTACGACATGTAACTTGAGGGGAACGCACCGTAGTCGCAGGCGTTCGCTTCCCCGTACGTTGTGCCCGTGCAGCACACCCCTTCCCCACCCTTCAACGCCCCCGCCGCGCGCCGACTCCGCGAGGCCCTGGGGATGGCGCCCGGTCACGTCGCCTACGGACTGCGGGCCCAGTACGGACTCCACGTCTCGCCGGACACGGTCATGGCCTGGGAACGCGGGGTCGCGACGCCCGGCACCCGTGAACTGACCGCCCTCGCGGGCGTCCTGTGGTGCTCCCCCGGCGAACTGCTCGCCGACGCGACGACCCTGCGCGAGCACCGCATCGCGCGCGGCATGGCCCCCGACGACCTCGCCCGCCGGGTCGGTCTCGACACGGCCGTGTACCAGCGGATGGAGGAATCGGGCCGCTGGCGCGGCAACGAGCGCCAGACCGCCGCGCTCGCCGAGACCCTGCGCCTGACCCCGCGCGCGCTGCTGGCTGCCACGGGCCGCGACGAGGAGCTGGCGGAGCTCCTGCGCAGCGCGGTGACCGCGCGCTGGCAGGCGTACGTCCGTCCGGTCGGCAAGATGCTCCCGCTGGACCGCGGCCACCTGGAGGCCGTGCTCCAGCGGCTGCACGCCGACTACCAGGCCCGGATGATGGCGACCCTGAGCTGGGGCGAGACGTCGAGGGACACCGGCGAGCCCGGCCGTGACTTCCTGGAGCGCATCGTGGACCACTTCTGGGCCCTGTCCGGCGGCTGACCACGGCCGGCGCGGGCGGGGGTCACAGCCAGCCGCGGCGGGCGGCCAGGGCACCGGCCTGGAACCGGCTCGTGGCGCCCAGCCGTTCGAGCACCGTCTTGATCCGGCGTTCGACCGTGCGCGACGAGACCCCGAAGTGGCGGGCGATGCGCAGATCGGTCGAGCCCGCCGCCATCAGGTACAGCAACTCCCGTTCGTCGTCGCCCAGATCGGTGTCGACCGTACCCTCGACACCCAGCGGCATCGCCATCTCCCAGACGGTCTCGAAGAGGCTGAGGAACCCGTCGAGCAGGTCGGAGCGGCCGATCACCAGGGACTCGGCGGTCCGGGTCCGCGACACCACCGGCACCAGGGCGAGATCCTCGTCGAAGACGACGAGTTTCATCGGGGTCCTGGCGATGAAACGCCCCTCCTCGCCGTGCGCGAGCATGTGGAGCATGCTCGTGCGGGCGGCCGGGTTGTTCAGCGCCTCGGCCGCGTAGACCGTCCGGTACGAGATGCCCTGGCTCATCCGCCGCAGCTGACGTTCGTCGTTGGTGCCGATCACCGCCGCGAAGGGCGGCGCCGCTATCCCCCGCACGCTGCTGCGGCAGTTCTCCTGGCCGGTCTCGAAGAGGTGCAGCATCTCCTCGGCGGACACGGCCCGTATCCGCGACGCGTTGCCCGCGCCACGGGCGGCGAGGTATTCCTGCGTGAGCGTCTCGACGGCCTGGTGCGACTGGATCACCTGGTCCTCCAGCCGGCGCACCCACTCGGCGGCGACCGCGCTCGGCGGCAGGACGACCACGTTCAGCGGCACCCCGGCGGCGTGCTCCGCGGCCCCCATGTCCACCAGGCGGCCGAGCGCCTCCTGGGTCTCGTGCTCGGTGAGGGAGGTCAGGGCGGCCAGCTCCGCGATCTCCAGCCAGGGCGACCGGGCGAGCTCGGCGTAGACCTCCTCCGCGACGGGGTCGTCGACCGGGAGGACGCGGCCCTTGCCTCTTACCCGCTCCGCCATGACAGTCAGCTCCCCTCGGCCCGTTGCGTTCGGCGCAAGGGATGATCTCAGAGGCCCGGCCGGAGCGCGGTGAGGGGAACCACAGTTTTTGCGGGCGCCTTGCCAAAGGCGCGAGAAGCCGTGCCGCACCGCCGGTGGAGCGGCGGTACGGCACGGCCCGGGGCGACGGTGGAGCGGCGGTACGGCACGGCCCGGGGCGACGGTGTCGCCCCGCTCGATCAGCGCGTGGTCACTTGACGTTGACCGCGGCCCAGGCGGCGTTCACCGCCTGGTATTCGGCGCTGCTCGCGCCGTACAGATCGGTCGCGGCCGACAGGGTGGCGGTGCGGGCGCCCGCGTAGTCCGTCGTGGAGGTCATGTACGCGGTGAGCGCCTTGTACCAGATCCGCTCGGCCTTGTCGCGGCCGATGCCGCTGACGGCCTTGCCGTCGTAGGTCGGGCTGTCGTAGCTCACGCCGTTGATCGTCTTGGCGCCGCTGCCCTCGGACAGCAGGTAGAAGAAGTGGTTGGCGGGACCGGACGAGTAGTGGACGTCGATCCGGTTGATGCCCCGGTACCAGTAGTCCTTGGAGTTGCCGTCCTTGCTGGGCTTGTCCATGTAGCGCAGCGGGGTGCCGTTGCCGCGGATGTCGATCTTCTCGCCGATGAGGTAGTCGCCCGCGTCGGCGGTGTTCGACGCGGCGAACTCGGCGGCGGCGCCGAAGATGTCGGAGGTGGCCTCGTTCAGGCCGCCCGACTCGCCGCGGTAGACGAGCCTGGCGGTGTTGGAGGTGACGCCGTGGGTCATCTCGTGGGCGGCGACGTCGAGCGAGGTGAGCGGCTTGGTGTTGTTCGCGCCGTCGCCGTAGGTCATGCAGAAGCAGGAGTCCGACCAGAAGGCGTTGACGTACGCGTTGCCGTAGTGGACGCGGGAGTACGCGGCGACCCCGTCGTTCCTGATGCCGCTGCGGCCGTGCACGTTCTTGTAGTAGTCCCAGGTGACCGCGGCGCCGTAGTGCGCGTCGACCGCGGCGTTCTGCCGGCCGCCGCCCCAGACGTCGTCGGCGTCGTTGAACAGGGTGCCGGTGCCCGAGGTGCCGCCGTTGAGGTCGAAGGTGCGGTGGCCGCCGCGCTGGCCGTCCTTCAGGTCGAAGGTGCTGCCGTTGGCCGTGGTGGTGAGCGGGACGGTGCCGTTGTAGTCGCCGGTACCGGTGCCGGTGTGGACCGTCTCGTAGGAGAACAGCTCGGCTCCGCTGGTCGCGTCGGTCACGACGTGCCGCTCGCTCGGCGTGCCGTCGTGCTGCACGCCGGTGACGACGGTCTCCCAGGCCAGTACGGGCTTGCCGGACGCCGCCCAGACGACCTTGCGCGGCGCGCCCTCGGCGGCGACCTCGTCGGTGTCCCCGGCCGCAGCGGCCTTCAGCGCGGACTTCTCCGCGGCCGGCGCGGAGACCTTCGCGTCCGTGCCGGGCACGGATATGCGGGCTGCGGTCGCCTTGGTGACCGAGCGCTTGCCGTTCTTCCTCTCGTGGACGACGAGGTCGCCGCCGAGGACCGGCAGTCCGGCGTACGTGCGCTCGTACCGCGTGTGCACAGTGCCGTCGGCGTCCTCGACGACATCGCGGACGACAAGCTTCTCCTTGTCACCGAGACCGAGGGCATGCGCCTCGGCGCCGGCCCCGGCCTGCGCCGCCTTGAGGGCGAAGACGCGGTCGGCGGGCGCCTGGGCGGTGGCCGTCGCGTCGTCGGCCCGGTCCGCCCGGGCGGTCGCCGAACCGGTCTGCATACCGACGACGACCATCGCGGCCGACGCCACGAGAACCGCGGCTCGGGTGGTCGCCCTGCGGGTGGTGCTGCGTGTCACTCAGGTCTCCTCGGCAGGGAGCCGCGCGGGGTCCGCGGCCCGGTGGGGGGTGAGCGGCGGGGGTGGGCCGCTCTGATGGGGTGTCAGGAGCTGGCGGGCAGACCGGTACCGCGGCCCGGAGCACGACGTGGGGAGGAAGTGCCGGACAGGGGCGCGGTGTTCGGCCTGCCTGGTGGAACCCGGCCGAGACTGCCAGTAACCGGCGGTCGAATGACAGTGGTCAGACAAATGAACGGCTGTCGTATACCCGACATGCCGAATCGCGTCAGCGGCGATTTCCGTTTTGCCCGCCCGAGGTGCCCGCCGACGGGCTGCTCAAGCCCGTTCTGGGTGAATTGACGGCGACAGCGGGAAGGCGCGGTTCACCCGGAACGTGCGTCAGGCGGAACGCGCGGCACGCGGAACGTCGTCAGGCGGAACGCGCGGCACGCGGAACGTGCGCGCGCCGGGTGGGCGGCCTCTCACCCCGTCGTCGTCGAGGACCTGCGGTCGAAGGCGAAGAGCTGGCCCTTCGCGTCAGCGGCACAGGCGAGCTGCCGCAGCGGCGCCCCCGCCCGCTCGGTGCCCTCCTCCACGCCGACGCACAGGTCGCTGTGGAGCGGCCGCAGCCGGTATCCGCGGACGGGGCTGCCGACCGGCTCCAGGCGGAACGCCTCGGCCGGGCCGCGCTTGCCGCACTCCTGGTCCTCGACGGGGGTGCCGTCCTCCACCGACTTGTCCTGCACGCCCGTGCAGCCTTCACCGAACTTCTGGTGGAACGTCACCAGCCGCCAGCCGCCCTCGATCCGCTTGAGCGAGAAGCGCGGGACCGAGTCCGGTGCGCAGGCGCGCTGGTACAACTGGCCGTTCTGGCCACCGTCCTCGGCGAGGCAGAGACCCGAGTGCACGGCTCGGATCGTCACGGCCCCGGGAGCGGGCGCGGGCCCCGGCCCGGACGCGGCGGCGACGGGCCGGCCGTTCCCCCGCCCCTGACCGCGTCCGTCCTCGTCGCCGTCGCCGTCACCGGGAAGCACGACGGCCGCGGCCACCGCCGCTGCCGCGACCAGGAACCCGGCGACGGGCAGCAGGAGCCGTGCCCGGCGGCGCGGCCGGGGCGCGGAGGGGCCGGATGCGGACGCGGGCCCGGCGGGTGCGCTGTCGGGTGCCTGGGCGGCCCCGCCCACGGCCTCGCGGCCCGCCGCCTCGGAAGCGGGCGGGGCGGCGTCCGGTGTCTCCGAGGCCTGCCGTTCCCCGCGGGCCAGCTCCTTGCGCACCCGCAGCCAGGTGTCCAGGTCGCCCGGGTCGCAGCCGCACGCCCGCACGAAGGCGGCGACCAGCTCCTCGCGCGGCACCGTGGCGCGGCCGAGCATGTTGGCGACCGTGGAGCGCGGCAGCACGTCGCCCACCGCGTCGGCGCGGGACGTCAGTTCGCGATACGTCAGCCCCGACCAGTCCTTCAGCGCCTGAAGAGCGGCCACGAACTCGGCCGCGTCAGTGGCCCGTTCCGGATCCGGAGCACCGCTCCTGGTCCCCGCCATCCGCTCTCCTTGTGCCGACTCACCAGCTGGGACAGGGTGGGACATGTCCCGGACGGGAAACAGCCTTGCGACGAGGGCCGCGGAACTCAAGAGTGATCTGCGCCAACCGGATTCCGCGCCGACCGCGCGGGCCACCCGGGGCGTACGGGGGAAGCACGGGGGATCACGGGGGAAACGGGGGAATCACGGGGGAAGCACGAGCGGCCCCGACCGTCCGCGGAAGGACGTTCGGGGCCGCTCGTCGGAGAACAGCGGGGGCGGACCGCTCAGAAGACGGACTCCGCTTCGAACACCCGGTCCTCCGGCACGGTCTTCAGCCGCGTGACCGCGTCGGCCAGCGGCACCATCACCACGTCCGTGCCGCGCAGCGCCGTCATCTTGCCGAAGTCGCCACGGTGCGCCGCCTCCACCGCGTGCCAGCCGAAGCGGGTGGCGAGGACCCGGTCGTACGCGGTCGGTGTGCCGCCGCGCTGCACATGGCCCAGGATGACCGGCTTGGCCTCCTTGCCCAGGCGCCGCTCCAGCTCCGCGGCCAGCCGGTTGCCGATGCCCTGGAAGCGCTCGTGACCGAACTGGTCGATCTCGCCCTTGGCGTACTCCATCGACCCCTCGGCGGGGTGCGCGCCCTCGGCGACGCAGACGACCGCGAACTTCTTGCCGCGCGCGAAGCGCTCCTCCACCATCTTCACCAGGTCGTCGACCTCGAAGGGCCGCTCGGGCAGGCAGATGCCGTGCGCACCGCCCGCCATGCCCGACTCCAGGGCGATCCAGCCCGCGTGCCGGCCCATGACCTCGACGACCATCACGCGCTGGTGCGACTCGGCGGTGGTCTTGAGGCGGTCGATGGCCTCGGTGGCGACCATGACGGCGGTGTCGAAGCCGAAGGTGCGGTCGGTGGACGAGATGTCGTTGTCGATCGTCTTGGGGACGCCCACGACGGGCATCCCGGCCTCCGACAGCAGGCGGGACGCGGTGAGCGTGCCCTCGCCGCCGATGGGGATGAGCGCGTCGATGCCGTACTGCTTCGCCAAGTCGGCCGCGTTCTCGGCGGCTTCGCGCAGGCGGCCGCGTTCCAGGCGGGTGGAGCCGAGGATGGTGCCGCCGCGGGCGAGGATGCCGCCCACAGCATTGAGGTCGAGGGGGCGGTAGTGGCCGTCGAGCAGACCACGGAAGCCATCCTCGAAGCCGATGACCTCGTCGCCGTGGCCGGTCAGGGCGCGGTGCACGACCGACCGGATCACTGCGTTCAGGCCAGGACAGTCGCCGCCTGCGGTGAGAACTCCGATACGCATCGTGCCGTGTCTCCTGCTCGTCGTGGTACGTGTGAGCCCGGTCCGATTGTCCCACGGTGCCCGAACCGCCCGCGCGCTCCCAGCCGCCCCGGAGGCCGGGCCCTACGGTGCCCGACGGGCGCCCTATCCATCCTCAGGGGTATTGTCAAGAGGGCAATGCCGCCCCGGGCGGTTTTTCTGCACGCCCGCATCCGGTCGGCCGCCCGCCCGCGGCACGGCCGGAACGACGTACCGGAACGACGCTATGGACGGGAGAGCACGCGTGACGCGCAGCGTGTACGTGACCGGGATCGACCGCGGAGACGGACGGCAGGTGGTCGAGCTGGGGGTCATGGAGCTCCTGACCCGCCAGGTGGACCGGGTGGGCGTCTTCCGCCCGCTCGTCCACGACGGCCCCGACCGGCTCTTCGAGCTGCTGCGGGCGCGCTACCGACTCTCCCAGGACCCGGCGTCGGTGTACGGCATCGACTACCACGAGGCGGCGGCGCTGCAGGCCGAGAAGGGCACCGACGAGCTGGTCTCCGCCCTGGTCGAGCGCTTCCTGCGGGTGGCCAGGGACTACGAGGTGGTCCTGGTCCTCGGCACGGACTACGCGGGCACCCAGCTCCCGGACGAGCTGGCGCTCAACGCACGGCTGGCGAACGAGTTCGGCGCCTCGGTGATCGCCGTGGTCGGCGGCAAGGGCCAGACCCCGGAGTCCGTACGGGCGGAGACCCGCAACGCCTACCGCGCCTACGAGGGCCTGGGCTGCAACGTCCTCGCCATGGTCGCGAACCGGGTCGTGCCCGGCGACCGCGCCGCGATAGCCGAGCGGCTCGCCGCGCGCCTCCCGGTCCCCTGCTACGTGCTGCCCGACGAGCCCGCGCTCGCCGCCCCCACGGTCTCCCAGATCACGCACGCCCTCGGCGGCACCGTGCTGCTCGGCGACGACTCCGGCCTCGCGCGCGACGCCCTGGACTTCGTCTTCGGCGGCGCGATGCTGCCGAACTTCCTCGGCGCCCTGACGCCCGGCTGCATGGTGGTCACGCCGGGCGACCGCGCCGACCTGGTGGTGGGCGCGCTCGCCGCCCACTCCGCGGGCACGCCGCCCATCGCCGGCGTGCTGCTGACCCTGAACGAGCGCCCGAGCGAGGAGATCCTCACCCTCGCCTCCCGCCTCGCCCCCGGCACGCCGGTGGTGTCGGTCCCCGGCAACAGCTTCCCGACGGCCGGGGAACTGTTCGCTCTCGAGGGCAAGTTGAGCGCCGCCACGCCCCGCAAGGCGGAGACCGCGCTGGGCCTGTTCGACCGCCACGCGGACACCGCGGACCTGCTGGCCCGGCTCGCGGTCGCGCGCAGCGGCCGGGTGACGCCGATGATGTTCGAGCACGAGCTGCTGGAGCAGGCCCGTGCCGACCGCCGCCGCGTCGTACTGCCCGAGGGCACGGAGGAGCGGGTGCTGCGCGCCGCCGACGTGCTGATCCGCCGCGACGTGTGCGACCTGACGCTGCTCGGCGACACCGAGCAGATCCGCAAGAAGGCCGCCGACCTCGGCATCGACCTCGCGCCGGCCCAGCTGATCGACCCGCAGACCTCGGAGCTGCGCCAGACCTTCGCCGAGCAGTACGCGGCGCTGCGCGCCCACAAGGGCGTGACGGTGGAGCTGGCGTACGACGTGGTCGCGGACGTCAACTACTTCGGCACACTCATGGTCGACGAGGGCCTGGCCGACGGCATGGTGTCGGGTTCGGTCCACTCCACCGCGGCGACGATCCGCCCGGCCTTCGAGATCATCAAGACGAAGCCCGAAGCGTCGATCGTCTCGTCCGTGTTCTTCATGTGCCTGGCCGACCGTGTGCTCGTGTACGGCGACTGCGCGGTCAACCCCGATCCGGACGCCGAGCAGCTCGCGGACATCGCGATCCAGTCGGCGGCGACGGCCGCCCGCTTCGGCGTCGAGCCGCGCATCGCGATGCTGTCGTACTCCACGGGCACGTCGGGCACGGGCGCGGACGTGGACAAGGTCCGCGAGGCGACCAAGCTGGTCCGGGAGTCCCGGCCCGACCTGCGGATCGAGGGCCCGATCCAGTACGACGCGGCGGTCGAGCCGTCCGTCGCGGCGACGAAGCTGCCCGACTCGGAGGTGGCGGGCCGGGCGACCGTCCTGATCTTCCCCGACCTGAACACGGGCAACAACACGTACAAGGCCGTCCAGCGCTCGGCCGGCGCCGTGGCGGTCGGCCCGGTGCTGCAGGGCCTGCGCAAGCCGGTCAACGACCTGTCGCGCGGCGCGCTCGTGAGCGACATCGTCAACACGGTCGCTATCACCGCGATCCAGTCCCAGGATCCGTCGAAGGCTCAGGAGCTTCCCGCATGACCCGCACCGCGACCCGCGTTCTCGTCCTCAACTCCGGCTCGTCGTCGGTGAAGTACCAGCTGCTGGACATGCGTGACAGCACCCGGCTGGCGGTCGGCCTGGTCGAGCGGATCGGCGAGTCCACCTCGCGCCTGGTGCACACCCCCCTGGCCGGCGGCGAGAGGCGGGAGCGCACGGGCGCGATCGCCGACCACTCGGCCGCGCTGAAGGCGGTCGCCGACGAGCTGGCGCACGACGGCCTCGGCCTGGACTCCCCCGAACTGGCGGCGATCGGCCACCGGGTGGTGCACGGCGGCCTGCGGTTCACCGAGCCGACCGTGATCACGGACGAGGTGATGGCGGAGATCGAACGTCTGGTCCCGGTCGCCCCGCTGCACAACCCGGCGAACATCACCGGCATCCGTACCGCGCAGGCGCTGCGGCCCGACCTGCCGCAGGTCGCGGTGTTCGACACCGCGTTCCACACGACGATGCCCGAACCGGCCGCCCGGTACGCCATCGACGTCGAGACGGCCGACGCCCACCGGATCCGCCGCTACGGCTTCCACGGCACCTCGCACGCCTACGTGTCGCGGGCGACGGCGGCACTGCTGGGCAAGGACCCGTCCGAGGTGAACGTCATCGTGCTGCACCTCGGCAACGGCGCGTCCGCCTCCGCGGTGGCGGGCGGCCGCTGCGTGGACACCTCGATGGGGCTGACCCCCTTGGAAGGGCTCGTGATGGGTACGCGCTCCGGGGACATCGACCCGGCGGTGACGTTCCACCTCATGCGGGTGGCGGGAATGTCGGCCGACGAGATCGACGTCCTGCTCAACAAGAAGAGCGGCCTGGTGGGCCTTTGCGGGGACAACGACATGCGGGAGATCCGCCGCCGTGTCGACGCGGGCGACGAGCGGGCGAAGCTGGCGTTCGACATTTACGTCCACCGGCTGAAGAAGTACATAGGGGCGTACTACGCGGTACTCGGCCGGGTGGACGCGGTCGCCTTCACGGCCGGCGTCGGTGAGAACGCCGCGCCGGTGCGGGAGGCTGCGATCGCCGGCCTGGAGCAGCTGGGCCTCGCGGTGGACGCCGGGCTGAACGCCGTGCGCTCGGACGAGGCGCGGCTGATCTCGCCGCAGGGCGCACGGGTCGCGGTGGCCGTGGTCCCGACCGACGAGGAGCTGGAGATCGCCCGACAGACCTTCGAACTGGTGCGAGAAAGGGTGAACGCCTGAGCGGCATGGCGCCCATTTGTACATTCCACCAGACGGAATATTCCGCAGGGAAACAAACCGATAGGATCCGCCTTATGCGCCGTTCCAAAATCGTCTGCACACTGGGCCCCGCCGTCGACTCCTACGAGCAGCTGAAAGCGCTCATCGAGGCCGGCATGAACGTGGCCCGTTTCAACATGAGCCACGGGACCCACACTGAGCACGAGGAGCGGTATCACCGCCTGCGTCAGGCGTGCGAGGAGACGGGGCACGCCGTCGGCGTGCTGGCCGACCTCCAGGGTCCCAAGATCCGCCTGGAAACCTTCGCCGAGGGACCGGTCGAGCTGGTCCGCGGCGACGAGTTCACCATCACCACCGAGGACGTCCCCGGCGACAAGTCGATCTGCGGTACCACGTACAAGGGCCTGCCCGGAGACGTCTCCAAGGGCGACCAGGTCCTGATCAACGACGGCAACGTCGAGCTGCGCGTCGTCGAGGTCGACGGGCAGCGGGTCAAGACGATCGTCGTCGAGGGCGGCGTGATCTCCGACCACAAGGGCATCAACCTGCCCGGCGCGGCGGTCAACGTCCCCGCCCTGTCCGAGAAGGACGTCGAGGACCTGCGCTTCGCGCTCCGCATGGGCTGCGACCTGGTGGCGCTCTCGTTCGTCCGCGACGCGAGCGACGTCAAGGACGTCCACAAGGTGATGGACGAGGAGGGCCGCCGGGTCCCGGTCATCGCCAAGGTGGAGAAGCCGCAGGCCGTCGCCAACATGCAGGACGTCGTGATGGCGTTCGACGGCGTGATGGTGGCGCGCGGCGACCTGGCCGTCGAGTACCCCCTCGAGCGGGTCCCGATGGTGCAGAAGCGGCTCATCGAGATGTGCCGCCGCAACGCCAAGCCGGTGATCGTGGCGACCCAGATGATGGAGTCTATGATCACCAACTCCCGTCCCACCCGGGCCGAGGCGTCCGACGTCGCCAACGCGATCCTGGACGGCGCGGACGCGGTCATGCTCTCCGCGGAGTCCTCGGTCGGCGCGTACCCGATCGAGACGGTCCGGACGATGTCGAAGATCGTCGTTGCCGCGGAGGAGGAGCTGATCTCCAAGGGCCTCCAGCCGCTGGTCCCGGGCAAGAAGCCGCGCACCCAGGGCGGTTCGGTGGCCCGCGCGGCCTGCGAGATCGCGGACTTCCTGGACGGCAAGGCGCTGGTGGCCTTCACCAAGTCCGGCGACACGGCCCGCCGTCTGTCCCGCTACCGCGCGTCCCAGCCGATCCTGGCCTTCACGACGGACGAGTCCACCCGCAACCAGCTGTCGCTGAGCTGGGGCGTGGAGTCCTTCCTGGCGCCGTTCGTGGAGACGACGGACGCGATGGTGGACCTGGTGGACGCGGCACTGCTGAAGCTCCAGCGCTACAACGAGGGCGACACCATGATCATCACCGCGGGCTCCCCTCCGGGCGTCCCGGGCACGACGAACATGGTCCGGGTGCACCACCTGGGCGGTCAGTCGAAGTCCTGACACCACACGACTGCGGGCCGCACCCTGAAGGGGTGCGGCCCGCAGTTCTTTTCGCGGCTCCCGGTGGTTCCGGTCCTCTCGGGTCGCTCTACGCGCCCGTGAAGTAGTTGTGCAGTCCGGGGACCGTCAGCGTGCCGCCGAACTGGCCGGCCTGCGTGACCTTCACGT
Organism: Streptomyces sp. NPDC002867; assembly: GCF_053591895.1. Classification (NCBI taxonomy): domain Bacteria; kingdom Bacillati; phylum Actinomycetota; class Actinomycetes; order Kitasatosporales; family Streptomycetaceae; genus Streptomyces; species Streptomyces sp. NPDC002867. The sequence continues at coordinate 19,265 of NZ_JBSFUR010000022.1, forward strand.
CGGTGAAGACGGCGAACGGGACATTCAGCGGCGGCGGTGTCTCCGGGCTGAACGTCACCGGGATGATACCGAAGAGGTTGCCCTTCAGCTCCTCGGTGTACATCGTGACCTCGCCGTCGCGGATCGTCGAGGTGGAGCCCTTGTCGGCCTCGACGTGCGCGATCGTGCCGTTCGGGCCCTGCACCAGCTGGTGCAGGTCCTTGATGTCGACGCCCGTCGCCGTGAACTTCAGGACCTTCTTGATCTTTCCGCTGCCCGTCTTGACCTCGACGATGCCGTGGTAGTCCAGGCCGTTCAGGGTGAGCCGGGTGCTCTCCAGGATCCACGGCTCGTCCGGGAGCAGCGGGCGGCCCGGTTCCAGTTCCGCGGCGGCGAGCGCCTCCGGGTCCGGGGTCGGGCACGGGAAGCGCGGCTTGGCGCCGTCCGGGATGTCCTCGTCCGCCTTCGGGTCGAGCCCCTTGGCGTCCTCGTCCAGCTCCTCGACCGTCGCGCCCACCTTGTCGGCGGCGTCCTTGATCGCTTCCTTGGACGTGTCGACCGTGTCGTCCACCACGTCGCCCACGGCGTCGGCGGGCTTCTCCGTCGGCGTCTCGGACGGCTTCTCGGACGGCGTCCCGGAGGGCTCGTCGGCCGGCTCGGTGCTCGCGCTCTCGCTCGGCGTCGGCGTCGGCGTCGGGCTGGTCTCCGGCTCCTTGTCGGGGCCGTCGAACAGGTCCTTGAGCGCGTCGCCCACGCCCAGCGGGTCCAGCGGGTGCCTGGTCTCGCTCGGAGTCGGCTCCGGTGACGCGGCCTCCGCGGTCTTGTCGGCCGTGTCCGCGGACGGGCTCTCGGACGGCTTCGGCTTCAGGACGTCCGTGAGGGACGTGTCGCTCGGCGTCGGCTCCGGCTTCGCGCTGTCGGAAGGCGACGGCGTCTCGGACGGCTTCGCCGACTCGGAGGGCGACGGGGACTCGGACTCCGCCGGCTCGTCCGAGCGGGTCACGCACGGACCGGGAGCGAACGGGATGTCCTTGTCGTCGGCGAGCGCCAGCTTGGGGGTGAGGCCCATGCCCACGAACACGGCGGTGGGCATCGCGGCCAGGGCTATGGCCTTGCTCGCGGGCAGCTGCATCCTGGTCAGCAGCGACTTCTTGGGGGCGGCGTGCCGCGGCCCTTTCCTCTCGCGCGAACCGTCGCCGCCCGCGCCCGCGGTCAGCGGTGGTGTCACGTCACCCGGCACTGTTCCTCCCGCCGTTGCCTTCGATGGTTGTCTCGTGTGCGTCCGCGCCGTAGCCGTCCCACTGCTCGGGCACGGCGGGAATCTCCACGTCGCTCGGCGGAGCGGTCTCGTCGGCGGACGGCACGGCCGTCGCCGCCGTGGGCTTCCCCGGCACCCACGACAGAGCGAGCGCGCCACCGATGAGAGAGAACAGGAAGCCGACGATGAACCCGCCCAGGTTGGCGATCGGGATGGAGATCAGTGCCAGGAGAATCGTGGCTATGCCCGCGAACACCCTGACGATGTGGTGGAACCACATCGTCAGACCGAGCGTGACCAGCAGTACGCCGATGATCAGGGAGCCCGCGCCCGCCGTTGTCGCCATCGACAGGGTCATGTGACCGAGCTTGAAGGTCGCATACGGGAAGTAGGCGATCGGGATTCCGCCGAGCAGGGTGAACAGGCCGGCCCAGAAGGGCCGCTGTCCCCGCCAGTTGCGGAAGTTCCGCCGAACGACGCGGACGACGTGCTCGTCCCGCCCCTGTGACACTGCAGACTCGGCGCTCATGGAAAACAGCTCCCTGGTACTGGCGTTGCTGTGTGAAGAGAGTGACGGGCGGGCGAAGCTGCCAGAGTTTCACCCGCCCGCCCGGACGGAATGACCGTCAGTAGCACTCGACCTTGGGTCCGTCACCCTTGTGCAGGCGCATGCTCAGACCACTCAGTTCGAAGGTGCCGGCGGTGGTCGCCCACGCCTTCTGCTCGACACCGGTCAGCGTGGCCACATCGGCCTGCTGTCCGAAGCCGTTCGGCAGGATGGACTTGTCCTTGACCTCAGGACCCTTGCCCACGCCGGGGTTGTCCGTGTCCTTGGCCGCGACGCCGATGTCGATGTTCTCGAACTTGGCGTCCGCGTCCAGCTCGGACACGTCCAGGTAGAGGTTCTCCGCCTTGACGTCCTTGCCCTTGTCACCTGCGGTCAGCCGCAGAGTGACCTTGCCGACGAACGGCACGTCGGTGACGACCGACTGGCACATCTTGGTGATCGAGGCGTTCTTGAAGGTCGAGATCGCGACGGGACGCGCGACCTTCTCGTCACCCTTGAGGTCCTTGTACCCCATGTCGACGCCGCCGTACTGGGAGAACCCATGTCCGACGAGCTTGCCTGCGGTGACCTTGAACTCCTGGCCGGACACAGCGAACGACGCGGCGAGCGCGCCCTGTGCCAGGCCGATGCCTATCGCGGCCGTCGCGGCCACACTCGGCACCATGACCAGGGCGAACCGCTTCCATCTGGTTCCGCCACGAGCCACAGACTCCATGACTTTCCTCCTTCTCGGACGTACATCTCCGGTCCGGGCCCTCGGGCCCGTCCTGGGATGGGAGAAGTGCTACGTCCTCGGGAAGGAGAGCGCCTGTACTTTCAGGCGCTGCTGCGTCCGAAACACTGGCGATCACCCCCGAGCGACAACCACTGGCCGCACTCTCGCGCAACCGGTCGGACAGGCCCTGCCGGTCAGCAGGAACCCCCCTGTCCGCGGCCGGCGCCACTGCCGCCGACCGGCCCGGTGGGGACCCAACGGACCGCGGCACGGCTGGAAGCCGGGCGGATGCGGTATTGGACCGAGCGTCGCCGATCGTGGTCCATTCCAAGCCCGGACACAAGGGGGTTCGTTACTCACTAGTAACGGCCTGATAACCACGTCACGACCGCGCGGCGTCGACCGAGCACACAGGGTGCCACCCGGCAAGGGCACAGAGGGGAGATTGCCGTCAATAAACGGACAGAACCAGCGGGCTGTTGTACTCGGAGTAACAGCCGTTCACATTGCCAAGTTTTGGTAAAGCACGGCTGCGTTTTGTCACTGTGTCGCCAAATCGGCGGTGGTGCCGCGCCCGGCACCACCGCCGCAAAACCCTTCAGACAGGGCGCATTCGGGCGCCGTTGTCAGAAGGTCTGTCAACGTGCGTCAGAAGAGCACCCGCGCCAGCGCCTGACGCGACGCCGTCACCCGCGGGTCCTCGGGGCCGACCACCTCGAAGAGTTCGAGCAGCCGCACCCGCGCCGCGTCGCGGTCCGCACCGGCCGTGCGCCGCACGGCCTCCACGAGCCGGCCGAACGCGTCCTCCACGTGACCGCCGACCAGGTCGAGGTCGGCCGCGGCGATCTGGGCCTGCACGTCGCCCGGGCTGTCGGCGGCGTCCCGGCGGACCTTCTGCGGGTCCATGTCCCGTACACGGCCGAGCAGTTCGGCCTGGGCGAGGCCCAGCTTGGCCTCGCTGTTGGCCGGGTCGTCCGCCAGCACGTTCTTGTACGCCTGGATCGCGCCGCCGAAGTCGCCGGCGTCGAGCGCGTCCATGGCCGCGCTCAACAGCGCGTCGTACGGGCCCGCCGGAACGGGGGCCTCGGCCACCTCGCCCGACGCGTCCGGGTCCACGGTGATGCCGGTGAGCCCGAAGCGCTCCTCGGCCACCTGGATCAGCTGGTCCAGCGTCTGGCGGATCTGCGCCTCGGGGGCCGCGCCCTGGAAGAGGGGCAGCGCCTGGCCCGCCACCACGGCGAAGACCGCCGGGATGCCCTGGACACCGAACTGCTGCATCAGCATCTGGTTGGCGTCGACGTCGATCTTGGCGAGAACGAACCGGCCGTTGTACTCCTTCGCGAGGCGGTCCAGGAGCGGGCTGAGCTGCTTGCACGGCTCACACCACTCGGCCCAGAAGTCGATGACGACCGGGACCTCGGTGGAACGCTGCAGGACGTCGCGCTCGAAGCCCGCCTCGTCGGTGTCGATCACCAGCGCGGCGGGCGACACGGCACCGCCGCCACCCTGCCGGGCGGACTCCGCGCGGGCCTGCTCCGCCTTCGCCTTGGCCTCTCCGGCCGCCTTCACCGCGGCGAGGTCGACGACGCCGCTCATGGACATGTTCCTAGGCTGCATGGGTACATCCTCCCCCTTCCGCGCGCGCATGTGAAAAACCGGCCCTACGATCAGCCGGAACGGCACCGGGTCCCCACCTCGGCGCCTGTGGTCGTCGCTCCGGGCCCGGCCGCTCGGACCAGGCTTTCGCTACGAGTCGTAGCGTATCTGCATCCTGTTCGACGCGTGTGAGATTTCCCCGGTGAACTGCCTCACAGCAATCTGCTTACCGGCCGGTATGGTCTCGGGCATGCCCAGCACCGCCCACCCCGAACCCGTGCGTAAGGGTCGTACGGGACGGCCCCGCAGCGCCGAGACCGACGCCGCGATCCTGGCCGCGACCCGTGCCGCGCTCGTCCAGCTCGGCTGGTCGAAGCTGACGATGGGGGATGTGGCCTCCCGGGCCGGAGTCGCCAAGACCACGCTCTACCGCCGCTGGACCAACAAGAACGAACTCGTGGTCGACGCCGTCGCCGTGCTCTTCGACGAACTCGAACTCCCCGACCGGGGCAGCCTCGCCGCCGATGTGGAGGGTGTGGTCCTCCAGTTCGGGGACCTGCTCGCCCAGCCGGAGACCAAGACCGCGCTCATGGGCGTCGTCGCGGAGTCCACGTGCGACGACGCGCTGCGCGGCCGGATCCGCGAGGCGATCGTCGAGCGGCAGAAGCGGCTGGTGGTGGAGGGCCGGGAACGCGCACAGGCCCGGGGCGAGCTTCCGCACGACGACGACCCCGAGGCGGAGGCCCGCGCCACGGACCTGATCTTCGACGTGGTGGCGGGCGCCGTGGTCCACCGGGCGCTGGTGAGCGCGGAGCCGGTGGACGAGGAGTGGGCGCGCCGGTTCACCTCCCTGCTGCTGTCCGGCCTCGGCGCGCTCTCGGCCTGACGGCCGCGTGACCAGGATGCCCGGGCCTCCCGGCTGCTCCGTCGGCCTGACGCGCCTCCGGCCCCGCTGGTCGGAAGACCGGGTGCCCGTGACCGGGCCGGCCCGGGGTCAGGTGACCGTTGATCCACCGCCCGAGGCCGGGCGACCGGAGTCGGTACCCGGCCCCGGCCGGTGCATGCGGCGCGAGCCGGCCGTCAGAAGCCCGGCGGCTCCGTGTAGACGCCCCACTCGTCGCGCAGCACCCCGCAGATCTCGCCGAGAGTCGCCTCCGCGCGGACGGCGTCGAGCATCGGGCCGATCATGCTGGAGCCGTCGCGAGCGGCGACGAGCATCGCGTCCAGCGCGGCCCGCACCGCCGCGTCGTCGCGCCGGCCCTTGCGCTCGCCGAGCACGCGGACCTGCTCCCACTCGACCTCGTGGCTCACCCGGAGGATCTCCAGGTCGCCCGTGACCGAGCCGGTGGCGGTATTGACGCCGACGACCTTCTTCTCGCCCTTCTCCAGCGCCTGCTGGTAGCGGAAGGCGGACTCGGCGATCTCGCCGGTGAACCAGCCGTCCTCGATCCCGCGCAGGATGCCGGACGTCATCGGGCCGATGGGGTGCTTGCCGTCCGGGTGGGCGCGCAGTCCGCGCTCCTTGATCTGCTCGAAGATCTTCTCGGCGTCGGCCTCGATCCGGTCGGTCAGCTGCTCGACGTACCACGAACCACCCAGCGGGTCCGCGACATTGGCGACGCCGGTCTCCTCCATGAGCACCTGCTGGGTGCGCAGCGCGATCTCGGCGGCCTGCTCGGAGGGCAGCGCGAGGGTCTCGTCGAGGGCGTTGGTGTGCAGCGAGTTGGTGCCGCCGAGGACGGCGGACAGGGCCTCGACGGCGGTGCGCACCACATTGTTGTACGGCTGCTGGGCGGTGAGCGAGACGCCGGCGGTCTGGGTGTGGAACCGCAGCCACTGCGCCTTGTCCGTCCTCGCCCCGTACACCTCCTTCATCCAGCGGGCCCAGATCCGGCGCGCGGCACGGAACTTGGCGATCTCCTCGAAGAAGTCGAGGTGCGCGTCGAAGAAGAAGGACAGGCCGGGCGCGAAGGTGTCCACGTCCAGACCGCGGGACAGACCGAGCTCGACGTAGCCGAAGCCGTCGGCGAGGGTGTACGCGAGCTCCTGCGCGGCCGTCGCGCCGGCCTCGCGGATGTGGTAGCCGGAGACGGACAGCGGCTTGTAGGCGGGGATGCCCTGTGCGCAGTGCTCCATCAGGTCGCCGATCAGGCGCAGATGGGGCTCGGGCTGGAACAGCCACTCCTTCTGTGCGATGTACTCCTTGAAGATGTCCGTCTGCAGGGTGCCGTTGAGCACGGCCGGGTCGACGCCCTGGCGTTCGGCGGCGACCAGGTACATGCAGAAGACCGGGACGGCCGGGCCGGAGATCGTCATCGACGTCGTCACGTCGCCGAGGGGGATGTCCTTGAACAGGACCTCCATGTCGGCGGCCGAGTCGATGGCCACACCGCAGTGGCCGACCTCGCCGAGCGAGCGCGGGTCGTCGGAGTCGCGGCCCATCAGCGTCGGCATGTCGAAGGCGACGGAGAGCCCGCCGCCGCCGGCGGCCAGGATCATCTTGTAGCGCTCGTTCGTCTGCTCCGCGTTCCCGAAGCCGGCGAACTGGCGGATGGTCCAGGTGCGGCCCCGGTAGCCGGTGGGGTGCAGCCCGCGGGTGAAGGGGTACTCACCGGGCCAGCCGATGCGCTCGAATCCTTCGTAGGTGTCCCCGGGCCGTGGCCCGTAGACCGGCTCGACCGGGTCCCCGGAGAGCGTGGTGAAGTCGGCGTCCCGCTTGCGGGCCTTGTCGTAACGGGCCTGCCAGCGTCGGCGGCCTTCCTCGATCGCGTCAGCGTCCATGCTTCAAATTTACTAGGACGTCCTAGTAAATGTCGACGCCTGACGGCCGCGAGCCCCTGCTCGCGGCCGTCACCAGGGATTACGCCTCGGCCTTGACCGGAGTCGCCCCGTCCGTGACCAGGGCGCGGGCCTCGCGGGTCACCTTCGGCTCGACGAAGAAGGAGGCGAACGGGATGCAGCCGGCGGCCAGCACCCACAGCAGCTTGCCGAACGGCCACTTCGCCTTGGAGCCGAGGTCGAAGGCGAAGATCACGTAGATGATGAACAGCACACCGTGGATCTGCGAGATCAGCATGGTGTCGCCGGTGTGGAACCCGTGCTTCAGGACGATGGCGCCGGTGAACACGAGCAGCCACACGGCGGTGATGTAGGCCATCACCCGGTAGCGGGTCAGCACATTCGCTTTCATGGCGTCGAGCGTAACGGGGCGCAAGGGGCGATCTTCGCCCGGGTTGCCGGGGCTACTTCTCCTCGAAGTCGTGCGCCGCCACCCGCAGCGGACGCAGCATCGCGAAGATCTCGGCGCACTCCTCGTCGTCGTACACGCCGAGCCCGAAGTCCATCGCCATCAGCTCGCGGGTGGCCGCCTCGACGACCTCGCGGCCCTTGTCGGTGATGGAGGCGAGCGTGCCGCGTCCGTCGTTGGGGTTGGGACGCTTGTCGACCAGGCCGGACCGCACCAGGCGGTCGACGGTGTTCGTCACGGACGTCGGGTGCACCATCAGACGCTCGCCGATCTTGGACATGGGCAGCTCGCCGGCCTTGGAGAAGGTCAGCAGCACCAGCGCCTCGTAACGGGCGAAGGTCAGTCCGTACGGCTTGACCACGGCGTCGACCTCGGCGAGCAGGATCTGGTGCGCGCGCATGATGGAGGTGATCGCCGCCATCGACGGCACAGGACCCCATCGCTGCTGCCAGAGTTCGTCGGCGCGGGCGATCGGGTCGAAGGGGAGGCTGAGCGGCTTCGGCACGGCAGAGACCTTACCGACTGGTCATAACGTGGTCAGCCCTGTCTCGCTCTTCGGTCCCAGTTGCCGGTGCGGTTGCCGCTCCGGCGGCGGTCCTGCGGCGGTCCGGCCCGCTCGGCACACCTCCCGCACCAGGACGAGCGAGCACAAAACCCCCGGCCGCACCGGCCGGGGGTTCGCGAAGCGAGCGGGGTTCAGCCCCTCAGATGCCGCTCGACGGTGTCGACCTTGGAGGTGAGGCCGTCGGCGACGCCGGGACGGATGTCGGCCTTCAGGACGACCGAGACGCGCGGAGCGCGGGCCTCGACCGCGGCGACGGCGCGCCTGACCACGTCCATCACCTCGTCCCAGTCGCCTTCGATCGAGGTGAACATCGCGTCCGTACGGTTGGGCAGTCCGGACTCGCGCACCACGCGGACGGCGTCGGCGACGTACTCGCCGACGTCCTCACCGACGCCCAGGGGCGTGACGGAGAAGGCGACGATCATGCGTTGACCTTGCCTTCCCGGCGGGCGCGGGAGGCGATGACGGCGGCCTCGGCCTCGCGCTTGAGCTTGCGATCGGCGAAGAAGCCGCCGAACGGGAGGACGGAGAGCACGAAGTAGAGCGCCGCCGTCTTCAGGTTCCACTTGGTGCGGTTCCAGGCGTCCAGCCAGAACAGGACGTAGAGGATGAAGAGCACACCGTGGATCGCACCCATGACCGGGACCGCGTTGAACTCCGTCGTCCGCTTGAGCACCGAGCAGACGAGCAGCAGCAGGAACGACACGGCCTCCGGCGCGGAGACCAGGCGGAGGCGGTGGAGGGAGGAGGCGGTCTTGATGTCCACGGAAGGCACCTTCGACGTCGGGCGGGCATGACGGGCGGGCGATCTTGTGAACGAATGCACAAGCGCCGCCCCTATTGTGGCAGCTCTCTTTGCCAAGCCTTTATCAGGGTCCGCGTCCTCCCCGAGAATGCTGTCCGGAGCCCGAATCACCAGTTAACGTCAGCCCGTGGCAACGTTCCGACTCCAAGGCAGCAAAGTGCTCGCCGTCGACATGACCGGCGACGCCGTCAAAGCGAAGAACGGCTCGATGGTCGCGTACGACGGCCAGATGGCGTTCAAGAAGATGTCCGGCGGCGGTGAGGGCATCCGCGGGATGGTGACCCGCCGGCTCACCGGCGAGCAGATGGAGATGATGGAGGTGAAGGGGCAGGGCACCTGCTACTTCGCCGACCGCGCCAGTGAGATCAACCTGGTGCACCTGCACGGGGACAAGCTCTACGTCGAGTCGAGCAACCTGCTGTGCACCGACGGCGGACTGCGCACCGGCACCACCTTCACCGGCCTGCGGGGCGCCTCGCAGGGCAACGGCCTGTTCACGACGACCGTCGAGGGCAGCGGCCAGGTCGCCGTCATGTCGGACGGCCCGGCCGTCGTCCTGCGGGTGACGCCCGCCTACCCGCTCTCCGTCGACCCCGGCGCCTACATCGCCCACCAGGGGAACCTGCGCCAGGACTTCCAGTCCGGTGTGACGTTCCGCACCTTCCTGGGCGAGGGCGGCGGCGAGGCGTTCCAGATCCGCTTCGAGGGCGACGGGCTGGTCTACGTCCAGCCCAGCGAGCGCAACACGGTGGGAGGGGACGTCTGACATGCCGTTCCGCGAGATCAACTCGAAGATGGTCGAGGCGACGGTCGCTCCCGGCCAGAAGATGTTCAGCCAGCGGGGCGCGATGCTCGCCTACAAGGGTGAACTGTCCTTCACCCCCAACATCCAGGGCGGCCAGGGCGGGCTGGCGTCGATGATCGGCCGGCGCGTGGCGAACGAGGCGACGCCGCTGATGACCGTCGACGGCAGCGGCACGGTGCTGTTCGGCCACGGCGGCCACCACATCCAGGTGATCCAGCTGACCGGCGACACGCTCTACGTGGAGGCCGACCGGCTGCTCGCCTTCGACGGGACGCTGCAGCAGGGCACGATGTTCATGGGTTCGCAGGGCGGGGTCATGGGCATGGTGCGCGGGCAGGTCACCGGCCAGGGCCTGTTCACCACGACCCTCAAGGGCCACGGCGCGGTTGCCGTGATGGCGCACGGAGGAGTGATCGAACTGCCGATCACCCCCGGCCGGGCCGTCCATGTCGACCCCCAGGCATACGTCGCGCACCACGGCGACGTACGCAACAAGCTCTCCACGGCGCTCGGCTGGCGCGACATGGTGGGGCGCGGCTCGGGCGAGGCGTTCCAGCTGGAGCTCAGCGGCAGTGGTGCGGTGTACGTCCAGGCGTCGGAGGAGAAGCTGTGAGCACGCCCGTCATTCTCGACCCGACGACCCTGCCGAGCGACGACAACGTCAACGCGCACACCTTCTGCGTGGAGCTCAAGGGCAGCCAGTGGTTCCTGCAGAAGGGCAAGATGATCGCCTACTACGGGCGCATCGACTTCAACGGAATCGGCCACGGCCGGCTCGACCGGCTGATGCGTACGTCGTTCCACTCGCCGCTCCACGCGAGCGACTGGGTGGTCGCCGAGGGCAGCGGCAAGATGCTGCTCGCCGACCGCGCCTTCGACGTCAACTCCTACGACCTCGAGGACGGGAACCTCACGATCCGGTCGGGGAACCTGCTCGCCTACCAGCCGACGCTGGCGCTCAAGCAGTCGATCGTGCCGGGCTTCCTGACCCTGATCGGCACGGGCAAGTTCGTGGCCGCCTCCAACGGGCCGGTGGTGTTCATGGAACCGCCGATCAGGGTGGATCCGCAGGCCCTGGTGGGCTGGGCGGACTGCCCCTCCCCGTGCCACCACTACGACCACGGGTACATGAAGGGCGTGATGGGCGGGCTGCGGGCCCTGACCGGGATCGGCGGGGCGTCCGGCGAGGAGCACCAGTTCGAGTTCGTGGGGGCGGGTACGGTGCTGCTGCAGTCGAGCGAGGCGCTGATGCCGGAGCTGGCGACGGGCTCCGTGACACCGGAACCGGGCGTTCCGGGGAGCGGCGGGCCCATGGGCGGCGCGGGTCAGCACGGTTCGTCACCGCGCCTTCCCGGCCAGCTCGGTGACCTCCAGCGTCGCTTCGGCCTGTGAGCGGTAGTCTGCGGAGTGTGACGTCGAACGTCTGCGCACCTTGTGCGGCCTTCGGGTTGCGGCGGGTGCCGGACGTCACACCCCCCAACTTCGTCCGCTTTTCAACTTCTTAGGTAGAATCCATATATGGAGACCGAGACGGCCACTCGCTGGCTGACCGATGACGAGCAGTGCACCTGGCGCACGCATCTGGAGGTCAACAAGCTTCTGATGCACCAGCTCGAGAAGGACCTCCAGCCGTTCGGCCTGACCAACAACGACTACGAGATCCTGGTCAACCTCTCCGAGTCGGCGGACCAGCGCATGCGCATGAGCGACCTCGCCGCGGCCACGCTGCAGTCCAAGAGCCGCCTCTCGCACCAGATCACCCGCATGGAGAACGCCGGCCTCGTCCGGCGGGAGAACTGCGAGTCGGACCGGCGCGGTCTGTACGCGGTCCTGACCGACGAGGGCATCGCGACGATGCAGAAGGTCGCGCCGCACCACGTCGCCTCCGTGCGCAAGCACTTCATCGATCTGCTGACGCCTGAGGCCCTCGCCGACCTGCGGGAGTCCCTGACTCCGGTCGCCGAGCACCTGCGCGGACGGCGCGGCAAGCTCTGAGCGACCGAGCCGAGCGACCCGGGGCCGCCACCCCGGCCCGCGCCCGCCCTACGAGGGCTCCGCGGCACGCGGCAGGCTCAGCTCGAACAGCGCTCCTCCCGCCGGGGAACGGCTCACCGTGAGCGTTCCCCCGTGGCGCTGCGCCACATCCCGGGCGATGGCCAGGCCCAGCCCCGCACCGCCCTCGTCCCGGCTGCGGGCGTCGTCCAGGCGGACGAACCGCTCGAAGATCCGCTCCCGCTGGTCCTCGGGCACGCCCACCCCGTCGTCGCCGACCGCGAACACGACCCGGCCGCGTTCCCCCCGTACGGACGCGGTGACCGAGGTGGCCGCGTGGCGCTGCGCGTTGCCCAGCAGGTTGCCCAGCACCCGGACCAGCTGACCGCGCGATCCGGCCACGTCGAGCCCCTCCTCGGCGCTCACGGAGACCGGCACCCGGTCGCCCGCCCTCTGCGCCACCTCCTCGCGCAGCAGCCGCGCCGCGTCGAGGCGCGTCTCCCCCGGCCGCTCCCCCGCGTCGAGGCGCGCCAGCAGCAGCAGATCCGCGGCGAGCTGCTGGAGCCGTACGGTGTCCTCCACCGCTCCCGGCACGTCCAGCAACTCGGGGTGCGCCGCGCCCACTTCGAGCTGGGTGCGCAGCGAGGCGATGGGGCTGCGCAGTTCGTGCGAGGCGTCCGCGACGAACCGGCGCTGCCGTTCGACCGACTCCTCCAGCGCGGCCAGGGTCTCGTTGGTCGTACGTGCCAGGCGGGCCACCTCGTCCCGCGAGCCGGGCTCCGGGACGCGGCGGGAGAGGTCCTCGGAGGCGGTGATGGCCGCCATCTCGCTCCTGATGTCCTCCACGGGCCTCAGGGCCCGGCGGGTCACCAGCCAGGTCACCGAGCCGACGACCGCGAGGAGCAGCGGCAGGCCGGCCAGCAGCGCGTCGCGGACGGTGCCCACGGCCTCCTGCTCGGTCGCCAGCGGCGCCCCGGCGTACACGGTGTAGGTCCGCTGCTCCCGGCCGGAGGTCACCTCGACGGCCGCGAACCGGTAGTCGGCGCGTTCGCCGTCGACGGTGGCGGTGCCCGAGGTGAACCGCGGGGCGCCGTTCGCCACCTCCCCGCGGGCCGGGTCGTCGTCGTCATCGTCGTCGTCATCGCCGCCGGGCGACGCCGGCGCCGAGGGCTGGGGCGCGACAGCGGTGCTCGACGTCCCGGACACGGCGCCCAGGCCCTCGCTGACGGCGGCCACCCGCCCGCCCTCCTCGACGACCTGCACGGGCCGTTCCTCGTCGTCCGGCAGTTCCAGACGGTCCAGCGGCGTGTCGAGGGCGATCCGGGAGGCCACCTCCCGGGCCACGACCTCGGCCTGCAGGTCCGTCCGGTCGATGAGGTTGGAGCGCAGCGCCAGCAGCACGGCCGCGCCGGCGGCGATCAGCGCGACGGCGACGACGAGGGTGGCGCCGAGCGCGGCGCGTGCCCGTACGGACCTCATGACGCCGCCACCAGGCGGTAGCCGGCGCCGCGCACGGTCTGGATGCGGGCGGCGCCGAGCTTGCGGCGCAGGGAGCTGATGTACACCTCGACGATGTTGGGATCGCCCTCGTAGGCGAAGTCCCAGACGTGTTCGAGGATGTCGGGCTTGCCGACGACCTCTCCGGCGCGGGTCGCCAGCTGCTCCAGCACCGCGAACTCCTTGGCCGTCAGGGTCGCTTCGTCCTGCCCGCAGAACACCCGTCGGGCGGCCGTGTCCACGCGCAGGTCGCCGACGGCCAGCACGGGCGAGCCGCCGGCCCGGCCGCGACGGCGCAGCAGGGCCTTCACGCGGGCGACGAGAACGACGTACGAGAAGGGCTTGGCCAGGTAGTCGTCGGCACCGGTGTCGAGCCCCTCGGCCTCGTCGTACTCGCCGTCCTTGGCGGTGAGCATCAGGATGGGCACGTCGTGACCGGCGGCGCGCAGGGCGGCGCAGACCCGGTAGCCGTTCATGCCGGGGAGCATGATGTCGAGCACCACGAGGTCGTGCACGCCCTCGGCGGCGCGGTGCAGCCCCTCCAGGCCGTCGTGGACGACGTCCACGGCGTATCCCTCCGCCGTCAGCCCCGCGGCGAGGGACAGGGCGAGCCGCTTCTCGTCCTCCACGATCAACAACCTCATGCGCTCAGCGTCGCAAACCGTGGCTGAAGATCTCTTCAGGTGGCTTCAGGCCGCGTTCAGCATCGCGCGGCGAGATTGGTTCCTGTCGCGACCGGCGACGAACGGACGACTCGGGAGGAACCCTCATGAAGCGCAACCTGGTGATCGCGACCGTCGCGGCGGCCGTGCTGGTGGGCGGCGGCGCGTACACGGCGGTGGCGGTGGCGGCCGACGACGGCCCGTCGGCGTCCGCGCCGGCGTCGCGCTCGGTCCAGGACCGGGACGACGACCGGGACGACGACCGCGCCGAGCGGCCCGCGGGCGGGTTCGGTGCCGCCGAGGCCGTGGCGGCGGCCCTGAAGCACACACCGGGGACGGTGGCCTCCGTGGACCTCGACGACGACGGAGCGGGCCACTGGGAGGTGGAGGTCGTCGGCAAGGACGACGACCGCGAGCACGAGCTGAACGTCGACGCGAGGACCGGCGCGGTGCGGGCCGACGACCGGAACGACGACGACCGCGACGACGACCGTGCCGCGCTGCGCGCCACGTCGGTGGACGCCCGCGAGGCGCTGGAGGCCGCGCTGAGGTCCCACCCGGGTGCGACGGTGACGTCGGCCGACTTCGACGACGACGGGGGCGACCGCTGGGAGGTCGAACTCCACGAGGGCAAGGGCGCGGACGACGAGGCCGAGGTGACGGTCGACGCCAGGACTGGCGACGTGTCGCGGGAGAAGGCTGCAGCAGACGACGACGGCGCGGACGACTGACGCGAGGCTTCCCCCTGCCCGCCCGTTCCCGAACCGGGCTCCGCCCGGACCCCGGTACCGCGCTTCGCGCGGTGTCCTCAAGCGCCGGACGGGCTGGATTTCGCTGCGCGAAATCAGCCCCGCCCGCGATTGAGGCGCTGGGGGTCCCTCCCACGGCCGCCTGGCCGTAGGGGGAGGGTCCGGGGGCGGGCCCCCGGTTACGGGAAGGGGCGGGGTGGGGGAACGGCCCCGCGCAGCGGGCCCACGCCCCCGGAACGGGGAAGGCCCCGCACACCGTTGGTGTGCGGGGCCTTCCAGGTCAGGGCGTCAGCCCTGCCAGCTGTGGGACGGCTGGAAGCCGCGCTGGCGCTCCAGACGGCGCCAGCCCGCCGTCGTGCGGCCGCGGTGCGGCTGCGACGCGTCGGCGCGGGACGCCGCACGCGCCATCAGGACCGCGGTGATGGCCGCCAGCTCCTCGGGCTCGGCGTGGCCCTTCTCGACGCGGACGACGGACGAGGGGTCGGTAGGAGTGCTCATGGGTCGGGCTCCAGTCCTGTCGCAGGGTTACTGCGGGGGGTTGCCGTGCTTGCGGGACGGCAGGTCGGCGTGCTTCGTGCGGAGCATGGCGAGGGAGCGGATGAGCACCTCGCGCGTCTCGGCCGGGTCGATCACGTCGTCGACCAGGCCGCGCTCCGCGGCGTAGTAGGGATGCATCAGCTCGGCCTTGTACTCCTTGACCATGCGCGTGCGCATGGCCTCGGGGTCCTCGGCCTCGGCGATCTGCTTGCGGAAGATGACGTTCGCCGCGCCCTCGGCGCCCATGACCGCGATCTCGTTGGTCGGCCAGGCGTAGGTCAGGTCGGCGCCGATGGACTGCGAGTCCATGACGATGTAGGCGCCGCCGTACGCCTTGCGCAGGATGAGGGAGATCCGCGGGACGGTCGCGTTGCAGTACGCGTACAGCAGTTTCGCGCCGTGGCGGATGATGCCGCCGTGCTCCTGGTCGACGCCGGGCAGGAAGCCCGGCACGTCCAGCAGCGTGACGATCGGGATGTTGAACGCGTCGCACATCTGGACGAAGCGGGCCGCCTTCTCGGACGCCTCGATGTCGAGGACGCCGGCCAGCGACTGCGGCTGGTTGGCCACGATGCCGACGACCTGACCGTCCAGGCGGGCCAGGGCGCAGATGATGTTGCGCGCCCAGCGCTCGTGGATCTCCAGGTAGTCGCCCTCGTCGACGAGTTCCTCGATGACCTTGTGCATGTCGTACGGACGGTTGCCGTCGGCGGGAACCAGGTCCAGCAGCACGTCCGAGCGGCGGTCGGCCGGGTCCTCGCAGGCGACGGCCGGGGGGTTCTCGCGGTTGTTCTGCGGGAGCATCGACAGCAGGTAGCGGACCTCCGCGATGCAGGTCTCCTCGTCGTCGTACGCGAAGTGCGCGACGCCCGAGGTCTCCGCGTGGACGTCCGCGCCGCCCAGGCCGTTCTGGGTGATCTCCTCGCCGGTGACCGCCTTGACGACGTCCGGGCCGGTGATGAACATCTGCGAGGTCTCGCGGACCATGAACACGAAGTCGGTCAGTGCGGGCGAGTACGCCGCGCCGCCGGCGCACGGGCCGAGCATCACCGAGATCTGCGGGATGACGCCGGAGGCCTTGGTGTTGCGCTGGAAGATGCCGCCGTATCCGGCCAGCGCCGAGACGCCCTCCTGGATACGTGCTCCGGCCCCGTCGTTCAGCGACACCAGCGGTGCGCCTGCCGAGATGGCCATGTCCATGATCTTGTGGATCTTGGTGGCATGGGCCTCGCCCAGGGCACCGCCGAAGATCCGGAAGTCGTGCGCGTAGACGAAGACCGTCCGGCCCTCGACCGTTCCCCAGCCGGTGACGACACCGTCCGTGTACGGCTTCTTGGCCTCCAGGCCGAAGCCCTGGGCGCGGTGCCGGCGCAGCTGCTCGACCTCCTTGAACGAACCCTCGTCCAGCAGCAGCTCGATGCGCTCCCGGGCGGTCAGCTTGCCCTTGGCGTGCTGCGCCTCGGTTGCCCGGTCACTGGGGCCGCGCTGCGCCTGCTCGCGCAGGGCGTGCAGCTCGGCCACACGGCCGCGCGCGTCGGCCGGCTCCCCGGCCTCGGTCGGCTCGCTGGTGGTCTGGTCCAAAACGGTCATGCATCGACCCTACGGAGAGACCCAAGAAAAGCATGCCGTCGACTCCGTACAGTCTCGCGACCGTTCTCCTGTCGACCTCTGACAGAAGCCTTCCACATGGAGCGCCAACCGCCAGCCCAGGCCGGTCCTTCTTTGTGCGGGTCCAACAACGGGACCAGGTGAGAGCCGGCTCACAGCCAGGTGTCGCGCCTGCGCCGGTCGGGTTAATTCCCGGGGGCGCGAGGCGGGGCGGACCCACCGTACCGGGCCCGGAAACCTCCGTCCCGTCCGGCCTCGCGGGTGCGGTCCGGACGGGACGGAGGGAGGGGCCGGGGCGTCAGGCGCCGCAGTGGAAGCGGGCGGCGCCCCAGTCGGCGTGGTCGTTGCCGTTTCCGTCGCCGCCGTCGCCGACGACGAGCTCGACGTAGTCGGCTCCGGTCACGTCCGCGGTCAGGGACCAGGCCGGGTCGCCGGCCTTCAGCACGGGCGAGGTCACCTTCTCGGCGCCGTCCGCGAGCACGCCGAACCGGACGGTGCCGCGTGTGGTCTGGACGTCGTCCACGCCCACCGAGGCGGTGAAGGAGGTGCACCGGCCGCCCAGGTAGTAGCGGATCTTCGCGGGGGCGTGGGTGCCGAGGCCCTTCCCGTAGGTCACTCCCCCGATCGTCAGGGGCTTGCCGTCGCCGGCGCCGGTCTCGCCGTTGGACAGGTCGCGCTCGACGGGCCCCCAGCCGTTCTGCGCGGACGTCCAGTCGAGGTCGCTCGCCCAGGCGTCGGCGGAGGGCGGCGGCGGCAGGGTGCGCACGGACGTGGACGCGGTGAGCTTCCGGGGCGTGCCGCCGACCGTGTACGCGGCCGTCGAACCGATCGGGTACGTCCGGTACGCGGCGTCCGCCGGCGGGGTCACCTGCCACGTGCCCGTGGCCTTGGCGCCCGGCGCGACCGACGCGAAGCTCACCGGGCCAACGGGCTCGGCCGTCCAGCCGTCGGGCAGCGCGAGTGCCAGCGTCACTTGGCCCGCCGCCGTCGTCTCGTCGTTGCTGAACGCGGCCTTGACCTCGTTCGGCCTGCCCGGCACCAGGGTCTCCGGCGCCGTCACGGCGAGCGTGCCGCAGGCGGCCTGCTCGGCCGCGGGGCCGAGGTCGGTGACCGTGAAGCCGTCCATCACGAAGTCCGCGCCGTCGGGGGCGTCACCGCGCTTGCGCAGACCGGTCCACGTGTCACCGCAGCCCGCGGTGACCGTCTCGGAGAAGTGACCCGTGGTTCGCTGCGCGCCGATGGGGGTGCGGCGGCGCTCCACGGACCCGCCTGCGGCCCGGTCGTAGCCGGTGACCCACTCGTAGGCCCCGGCGTGGCTGGACTGGTAGTCGTACTCGACGCGGTAGGTGTGGCCGTTCTCCATCGGCACGGTCCACGGCGCGGTCCGGTAGACGAGGCCGGTGTTCTCGTCGTGCGACTTGAGGGACTCCTTGCCCGCGAGCACGTCGTCGATCAGCTTCCCGTTCCACCCGGCCTGCGTGTAGGGGGCGTGCAACTGACTGATGTGGGTGCGCGGGTCGGTGACGCCGCCGGCGTCGCCCTTGAGGAACGGACCCCAGCCCTGATCGACGTCCTCGAAGTCGTCGCGGACGAGTGCGCCCTCCTTGCCTGCGGGGGCGTTGGCGACGACGCGCACGTCGTCGACGCGGACGCGTGCCGTGCCGCCCGCCGCGGCTTCGACGCGCAGGGTGGTGGCGTCGGCGGGCGCGGTGAAGTTGACCTTGGCGCGCTGGAAGTAGGTGCCGTGCCGGTCGGACGCGGCGACCATGTCCTTGGCCGTGGAACGCTCGACGACGACGGACCTCCCGCCGGCGGACAGCGTCGTGCGGCGGGAGCTGCCCGGCTCCACCTCGATCCAGGCGGATGCGGTGTACCGCTCGCCTGCCGCGAGGCCCGTGATCCTCTGGGAGACGGACGCCGTGGCACCACCGGTCAGGGCGGCGCTGTTGCGGCCGTGGTCGTCGGTGTCACGGGTGACCGTGCCGCGCCGGGTCCAGGCGTCGAGCGAGGCGTCGTTGAAGCCGGGGTCGGCGACATGACCGCCCTCGCCCCAGTGGGCCTCGCGCTGCTCGGGGGCGCGGTCCGGGTAGAGCACGTACGGCTGCCCTGCCTCGGCGGTGAGCGTGATCCTCCCGCCCTCGGGCCGTACGGTCCCGGTCCTCACCCGGCCGTTGTCGGTCAGCTTGTAGACGGTGTAGGCGCCCTGACCGGGAACGGCCCAACTGCTGGTGCCGCCCGCCGCGTTGTAGTGGTACAGCTTGGCGCCGCCGTCCCACGGCAGCAGGTAGCGATCGCCGTCGAGGACCTTGCGGCCGTGGTCGTAGAAGGCGCGCCGGCCGTCCTCGACGGTGCCGCGCAGGCCGCCGGTGAAGGTGATGTCGTTGCCGTTCCAGCGGGTGATCCGCTTCTGCTGGAGGTACTTGGCGGGCAGGTTGCGCTGCCAGACGTTGTCGTAGAAGGCGTTCCAGTCGGTCTCGCCGGTCCAGCCCTCGAAGTCCTCCAGGACGGTCTGGCCGAGGACCGGGTGGTTGTTCCAGACGTCCTTCTCGCCGTTGCGGATGAAGCGGATGATCTGGGAGTTGAGGCCCTTGTTGGTGGCTCCGCCGTAGTCCAGGTCGTTGGCCCAGTGCGACCAGAGCGAGGCCCGCTCGAACTTGTCCGCCCATTCGGTGCCGACGTTCCAGCCCTGCTTCTGCACGGCCTGCATGGTCTTGTCGGCGATCCAGCCGTGCGTGTAATAGACGTCGATGTAGAGGAAGTCGAGATTGGGGTCGGTCTCGTCGCGCAGTTGCTGGAAACGGCGGGCGAGATCACCGCTGTTGATGTCGCGGCGCTGGTTGATGTAGTAGCTCTGGTTGAGCCAGTTCCAGCCGGGCTTCGTCCTGTCGACGAGGGTCTCGCTGAAGTTGTTCGCCTCGGGGTAGGACTCGGTGGCGTTCACGTGCACGCCGAAGGTCGCCCCCCACTTCTGGCCCGACTTCAGGAGCGTGTTGAGGTCGGCCAGGCCGCCCGCGCGCTTGTTGTAGTTGCCGCCGTAGTCGGGGTGTGCGGAGTCGTGGCCCTCGGATCCGTACCCCTTGAGCACGGCGAGCTGGCCGAGGCCGTCGGTGGCCAGCGAGATGCGCTTGACGTCGTCGAGGGTGCGCAGGAACGGGTGGGTGGCCTGGCTCGCGAAGTTGAACGGGATGTGGGTGATCACGCGGTCGGGGGTGTCCTCGCCGCCAGGCGCCTTGATGCCGATCGAGCGGAAGGCGACCGCGCCGTCCTGCCAGTCGACCTTCCTGTCGGCGTTGGCGTCCGGGGTGACGACGACCTTCGCCCAGGGCAGGTTCTCGCCGCTCTCCGGCTGCGGTGCGCCGTCGCCCCGGTAGGTCCACTGGCCGGAGGAGACGCCGACGCGCACCGTGCCGTCACCGGCCTTGCGGGCCTGGTGCCACAGGCGCGCGTCGTCGCCGCCGGTGGCGCCGCTCGGCTTGTCGTACGAGGAGTTGGACTCGACGGCGGCGGCGAGCGAGGCGGTGTTGACGATGGCGTACGTGGCGCCGACGGGGGCGGCCTCGGCGGGCGTCTCCGCGGTGACCTTGCCGAACACGTCCGCGGTCCGGGTGGAGTCGGGGTCGAGCTTGGTGAACGCGGTGGCCGCGCCCCCCTCCGTGCTGCCGACGGACACGAGGTCGTGCCCGGGTATGTCGAGGGTCCCGACGCGGAAGGCGTCGGTGTCGCGCACGGCGGTGACCTTGAAGGTCACGGCCCGGCCGGACACCGACACCAGGGTGTCGATCCCGACGCCGGGCAGGTCGGGGAAGACCAGGGTGTGGCGCACGGAAGCGGCGTCGACGCGGGGGGCGCCCGCCGGCCGGACCGCGTACGGCTTGCCGTTGAGGGTGACCTCGGTGACCGGACGGGTGCTGCCGAGCAGCGACGCGCCGGACGCGCGGTCGGTGTACGAGAGCACCCGGGGGAAGTCGTCGGCGACGGTGACCGAGAGAGTGCCGGAGGTGATGACGGGCCCGCCGCCGGCCGCGGTCACGGCGGCGGGCCCGTCGGCTTCGGCGGCGGCCGGCTGTACGGTCCCGGCCAGGACGAGCACGGCACAGGAGGCGGCGGCCATCGCACAGGCCGCGTGGTGTCTTTGAGGCATGGGGACTGAGTAGTCCCCGGCTTTCGGGGGCGTCAACGAACCGGGGCCCGGACGGACGCCGCAGTCCAACAACCCCCGTCGGTCAGTCCAAGTCGGCTCGCGGCACCCGTGCGGGCGCCCGGCCTCCGGGGACGAGCGCCCGCACGTTTCTTCCGCGCCGCCGCGCCGTCAGCAGCCGTACGCGCCGCCCGCGTGCCCGGTCTCCGTACCCCGGCGATGTTCCCTCCTGCTACCAGAGGTGTACGCGCGTCGGCCAGAGCGCGTCGGCGTCCATCCGGTGATCGGCGGGACGACCCACGCCGGAGATGTTGAAAATTAAATGGAATGGGTCTACAGTCAATTTCATTGAAGCTTAAACAATATGCCAGGAGCCCCTCCGGCATCCGTCCCCAAGGAGCAGTCATGGGCCTCTTCAACCGCAGGAACAACGAGTCCGCCGCGGCCACCGCGGTCGCCACCACCACCGTCGACCCCCAGCTCGCGGCCCTGAGCGGCGACTACACGATCGACCCCGCCCACAGCAGCATCGGCTTCACCGTGCGGCACGCGATGGTGACCAACGTGCGCGGCAGCTTCGGCTCCCACCAGGGCACCCTGAGCCTCGACGGCACCGACCCGTCCCGCTCGTCGGCAGTCATCGACGTCGACATCGCGAGCATCGACACCGGCATCGCCGACCGCGACGGCCACCTGCGCAGCGGCGACTTCTTCGACGCCGAGAACTTCCCGAGGATGAGCTTCCGCTCCACCGGCGCGGAGCAGCTGGACGGCGACCGGTACCGGATCACGGGCGACCTGACGATCAAGGACGTGACGCGCCCGCTCTCCATCGACCTGGAGTTCCAGGGTTCCGCCACCGACGTCTACGGCAACGAGCGCGTCGGCTTCGAGGGCTCCACCGAGATCCTGCGGTCCGACTGGGGTCTGACGTGGAACGCGGCCCTGGAGGCCGGGGGCGTGATGGTCAGCGACAAGGTCAAGCTGACGTTCGACATCTCCGCGATCAAGAGCGTCCCGCAGGCCGCCTGACCCCGCGCGCCCCTGGCGCGATCCAACGAGCGCGCCCGCCCTGCCGATTCCCTCGGCATGGCGGGCGCTCGGTCGTGCGCAGGCTGCCTCACAGGCCGCCGGTGTACAGCAGACGGCTGGGCGACCCCGCGGTGGTGCCCGTCACCACGTTCGTCGTGGAGGTGCCCTTCAGCCAGTCCGCGACCCTGCCGGGGGAAGCCGTGGAGTGCTCCGCCAGATAGAGCGCCGCCACACCCGCGACATGCGGGGACGCCATCGAAGTGCCGTCGTGCGCGATACTGCCGCCGCCCATCCGGGCCGAGACGATCGAGGCCCCGGGGGCGTACAGCTCCAGGCACTCGCCGTAGTTGGAGAAGTGGGTCTCCCGGTCGGAACGGTCGGTCGCGCCGACCGTGACCACGTCGTCCGCGGATGCCGGGGAGACGTTGCAGGCGTCCTGCGCGTCGTTGCCGGCCGCGACGACCGGCAGGACACCGCTCTCCGCGAGGGCCTCGGCCGCGTTGTTCACCGCCGTGGACCTGACGCCGCCGAGCGAGGCGTTGAGCACGGCCGGCTTCTCGGCGTTGGCGGCCACCCAGTCGAATCCGGCGATGACGCCGGACCAGGCACCGCTGCCCGTACAGTCGAGAACCCGGACGCTGACGAGCGAGGCATCGCGTGCCACGCCGTGCGTGGCGCCGCCCACGATGCCCGCCACGTGCGTCCCGTGCCCCTGGCAGTCCTGCCCGCGCCGGCCGTCGCCGATGGCGTCGTACCCGAACCTGGCACGCCCGCCGAACTCGGTGTGCCCGTAGTCGATGCCGGTGTCGAGGATGTACGCCGTGACGCCCTTGCCGTCGCCCGCCGCGGTGAAGTCGCTGTCGAGCGGCAGAGCGCGCTGGTCGATCCGGTCGAGCCCCCACGACGAGGCCGGCACACCTGTCCCCGCGCCCGACGCGCCGAAAGCGGTGACCTTGGCGTCCTCCTCGACGGACACGACGCCGGGTGTCAGCCGCACCTTCTCCAGCTGGGCGGCGCTGAGGTTCGCGGCGAAGCCGCGCATGGCCGAGCTGTACGTGTACAGCGCCTTCGCTCCTACCGTCCCCATCATGTCGGTGGCGTCGGCGGTGTCGCCGAGGGTCACGATGTACCGGCCCGGCAGGGCGTTCGCCGAGCGGATCAGCGGGGCGGGGGTCCGAGCGGTGGACGAATGGGACGGTGAGGGATCGGACGGATCGGCGGCGGTCGGCGGCCCGGACGCCAGCAGGACCGCGGCAGCCGCGGTGACCGCTGTCGCGAGGGCACGAAGCCTTGTTCTGGTTGACATGCGGCAGAGGGAAACACGCACCAAGATCGTGATCAATCACCTGGCGTAGCGATTTGCTGCTTTCAGTAGGCGATCCGACAGGTGCTGCCGCCGTTTGCCGTACTCGGTGCCGCTGCTCGTGCTCCGGGCCGACCGGTCGCCCGCGTGGCTCATGGTTCGTGACGAGAAGCGTCCGCTAGAAGCCTCCGCCTCCGTCGAAGCCGCCGCCGAAGCCGCCGCCGCCCCAGTCACCGCCACCGCCGAAGTCACCGCCACCGCCGAAGTCCGAGGTGTCGAAGTCGGCGCCGGAGACGTCGCCGCCGCCGTACTCGCCGCCGCTGAACTCGCCGGCACCGTAGTCCGCCGCGTAGGCGGGGGTGGCGAGCATGCTGCCGAGCATCGTGCCCATCAGCAGCCCGGGGAGGATGCCACCGCCGAAGTAGCCGCCGACCCAGGGACCGTAGGCCGGGCCCGCCTCCCAGTAAGGGCGGCGGCCGTAGCCGGTCTCCACGGTGCGGGACATGGGCTCCATGCCCTCCTCCAGGCGGGCCGCGTCGGCGGCGCACACCGGGACGTCACGGGCCGCCGCGCCGCTGGCCGGCATCCACGAGATGTCCGTGACCGAGGGGCCGTGGCGGGGGTCGAAGAAGCACGGCGCGCGGCGTTCGGGCACGGGCCGGCCTTCGCGGCGGGCCGCGAGAACGGCCAGGGAGTGGCGGCCGTCGTCCAGCGCCTCGGTGACACCGCGGACGTCACGCGGGTGCTCGGCCGCGCCCATGCGCGACTTGGCCGTGTCGTACGCGTCGAGGGCACGCTCGTATTCGGCGCGCATGGCGTCGTCCGCGCCCTTCTCCGAGGGGTGGAAGTCCAGACGGTCGAGTTCCTCGCCGAAGGCGGTGATGTCCTCGTCGACGACCACGCGCAGCTTGTCGAGCGCGGCGCGCTCCTCCTCCGCCTTGCGGCGGCGCTTGTTGCGCACGACCGCGTAGGCTCCGGCGCCGCCTGCCGCGACGACCGCGCCGAGGGCGATCAGCGCGCCGGCGTCGACGCCCTCGTCACCGGCTCCGGCGTCCCAGGAGACCGGGGCGCTTCCTCGGACCTGGGTCAGGGCCTGGTCGACGAAGCTCTCCAGCTGGGTGGCGGCGTCGACGGATCCGCTGCCCCGCACCGCCTGGGCGAGGTTGTCGACGGCCTGGTTGGACATGACGCTGCGGTCGGCGCCCGCGTCGAAGCCGTCGCCGAGCCGGACCCCGTACAGGCCGGTGATCCCGGTCTCGGTGCGCAGGTTGACCAGCAGGTTGTCCGGCGGGAACTCCGCGGTGGCGGGCAGGACCGCGACGAACACCGGCTTGTCGGCCTGCTCGATCCTCTCGGCGAGCGCGTCGGCCTCGGACTGCGAGACCTGGCCGGTCATGGCGGGGTGGACGTACACCGGCCCCTGCTTCAGGGCGGCGGCGGCGTCGGACAGACCCGTGGCCCTGGCGGCGGAGGCCGGGGCCAGGATCAGGAGCAGCATGAGCGTCAGCCCCGCGAGAGCCGACACAAGGGTGAACGGCCGTGTCCTCATACATCGACGCTACCCGAACAGGAGCAAAGGGGACATAGCCATCCGATGTCGCTCCGCGGCGGTTCCGGGCGTCTCGGAGCGACCCGACGGTCGCGCGGATCTCGGCGGCAGCATCCGTCCTGCCGGATGCTGCCGCCGACTACGCGTACGTCGGCGTCGCCCGCCTCCGCGCCGCGCACCCGGAGGCGCGGGAACCCGGCGAGGTCCGGGCGGACGAACAGGCCGTGCTCCGCGAGGAGTTCGAGGAACGCGCCGACGACGCCTGCCGAGCCGGCCGCCTCACTCCGTCGGCTCGACCCCGGCGCGCAGCAGGCCGTAGGTGTAGGCGTCCTCCAGTGCTTGCCAGGAGGCGGCGATGATGTTGTCCGCGACGCCGACGGTCGACCATTCGCCCGCGCCGTCACCGGTCGTGATCAGCACGCGGGTCGTCGAGCCGGTGCCGTGGCGGCCTTCGAGGATGCGGACCTTGTAGTCGATCAGCTCCAGCTTCGCGAGCTGCGGGTAGATCTTCTCCAGCCCGACCCGCATCGCGCGGTCCAGGGCGTTGACCGGGCCGTTGCCCTCCGCGGTGGCGACGATGCGCTCGCCCTTGGCCCACAGCTTCACCGTGGCCTCATTGGCGTGCGTGCCGTCGGGGCGGTCCTCGACGATCGCGCGCCAGGACTCCGTGCGGTAGTAGCGACGGGCCCTGCCCTCCGCCTCCTCGCGCAGCAGCAGCTCGAAGGACGCGTCGGCGGCCTCGTACGTGTAGCCCTGGAGCTCGCGCTCCTTGACCCGCTCGACGACCCGGCCCACCAGCTCGCGGTCGCCGCCGAGATCGATGCCGAGCTCCTTGCCCTTGAGCTCGATCGAGGCGCGTCCGGCCATGTCGGAGACCAGCATGCGCATGGTGTTGCCGACCAGTTCGGGGTCGATGTGCTGGTACAGGTCCGGGTCGACCTTGATCGCGGAGGCGTGCAACCCGGCCTTGTGCGCGAAGGCCGAGACACCCACGTAGGGCTGGTGGGTCGAGGGCGTCAGGTTGACGACCTCGGCGATCGCGTGCGAGACGCGGGTCATGTCCGCGAGCGCGCCCTCGGGCAGGACCTTCTTGCCGTACTTGAGCTCCAGCGCGGCCACGACCGGGAACAGGTTGGCGTTGCCCACGCGCTCGCCGTAGCCGTTGGCCGTGCACTGCACGTGGGTGGCGCCCGCGTCGACGGCGGCGAGCGTGTTGGCCACGGCGCAGCCCGTGTCGTCCTGGGCGTGGATGCCGAGCCGGGCCCCGGTGTCCGCGATGACCGTGGAGACGACGGCCTGGACCTGGGCGGGCAGCATGCCGCCGTTGGTGTCGCACAGGACGACGACGTCGGCGCCGGCCTCGTGCGCGGTGCGTACGACCGACTTGGCGTACTCGGCGTTCGCGCGGTAGCCGTCGAAGAAGTGCTCGCAGTCCACGAAGACCCGGCGGCCCTGCTCGCGCAGGTACGAGACGGTGTCGCGGACCATCTCCAGGTTCTCGTCCAGGGTGGTGCGCAGGGCGAGCTCGACGTGGCGGTCGTGCGACTTGGCGACGAGGGTGATCACCGGCGCGCCGGAGTCGAGCAGCGCCTTGACCTGCGGGTCCTCGGCCGCCGTCGACCCGGCGCGGCGGGTGGCGCCGAAGGCGACGAGCTGGGCGTGCCGGAAGGTGATCTCCTTCTGCGCGCGGGAGAAGAACTCGGTGTCGCGGGGGTTGGCACCCGGCCAGCCGCCCTCGATGAAGCCCACGCCGAAGTCGTCCAGGTGCCGGGCGATGGTCAGCTTGTCCGCGACCGTGAGGTTGATGCCCTCGCGCTGGGCGCCGTCGCGCAGCGTCGTGTCGAAGACGTGGAAACTGTCGTCGACGTGGGTGTCCTGGGCGTTGGTGGTCATGCTGTCCTGACTCCTGTCGGATGAGTGGCTCCGGAATGTCTGGCTCCACTTGCCCCCATCATCGCGTGCGTCTCGCTCCCGGCCATGGGTGAGGCCGTAAAACGAAAAAACCTCTCGCGGGTGCGAGAGGTTTGCGCGCGGGTCTGGGGCACGGTGCCGCCTGCCGCGGGATTGCTGTCCACGGGTCAGCGGTCACTGCGGACCGGCGCGCTGCTGCCGATAATCATGGCGAACGAGAGCACGGGGGCAGTCTGCCACAGGCGGCGGCGCCACTGGACACGCATCTCACGATGCGGTCGCCCCCTTTCCGGGGCCGGGCCCCGGGCCCCGCGCCTCACTCGCCGGCGGGGCTGAACAAGCTCCCCACTGCAGGTGCCCCGCCCCGACCGGGCACCCGGGCGTCGAGGGGAACCACCAAGGCCGTACCGGGCGGTGGGCCCGAAGCGGGCGAAGCCCGGCACGGACGCCGTCCGTGCGCCGGACGGCTACCCGGCCCGCATGGACCGGCCCACGAACGCGGCAGCGGATTCGAGGGCGACCCCTCAACCATGGGCGCCCTCCGCCGGACCGCTACAGGCCCCGCACGATGCCGCCCCGGCCCGGCACCGGGTTCGGGGGCGAGCCCCCGACAATGGACGCCGTCCATCGGACGGCTGCAGGCCCCACAGGGCCCGCCACAGGCGCGGCACCGGTTCGAAGGCGAGCCCCGACGGTCGTCCACCGGCCGCTGCAGGCTCCGCACGGTGACCGCTCCGTGCGGGGCACCGGTTGGAAGGTGGAACCCCGACAATGGACGCCGTCCGCCGGACCGCCAAAGGCCCCGTACGATGCCGCCCCGGGCGCGGCACCGGTTCGAGGGCGAGCCCCGACGGTCGTCCGCCGGCCGCTACAGGCCCGCAATGGGCCCGCCCCACGGCGGCGGAGCCGCGCCGTGGGGCGGAGCCCCGGCAGTGCGCGGGCTCGCAGGGTGGCTACGGGGGTCCGGGGCGGAGCCCCGGTTTCGGGAAGGGGCGGGGTGGGGGAACACCCCGGCCCCGGGACGGGGCCGTCACGGCAGCAGCGTGTCCTCGATGAAGTCCCGGACGTGGGCGAGCACCTGCTCGCGTCCCGTGCCCGGTATCCCCACCGCGACGTGGACACTGAAACCGTCGAGCAGCGCCCGCAGCCGCGCCGCGAACCGGTCGGCGTCGACCGCACGGAACTCGCCGCGCGAGACGCCCTCCGCGAGCAGCGCCACCAGGTCCCGGTGCCAGGCGCCCTCGATCGCGGCCTGCCGGACGCGGGCGTCGGCGTCGGCGCTCTGCGAGCGGTTCCAGACCTCCAGCCACAGCGTCCAGTGGGGGTCGCGCGGCCCGTCGGGCACATAGAGGTCGACGTACGCGTCGAGCCGCTCGCGTGCGGACCCCTGCCGGGACAGCAGCGCGCTGCGCTCGGCGCCGAGCCGGCCCTCGCTCCACTCCAGGGTCTGCAGCAGGAGCTCGTCCTTGGTACGGAAGTAGTAGAGCAGGTGTCCGCTGCTCATCCCGACCTCGCGGCCGAGCCCGGCCATGGTGAGCCCTTCGAGGCCGCGCTCGGCGATCGTGTCCATGGCCGCGGCGAGCAGTGCCTCGCGCGGCGGCGCGACATTGCGGCGGCGGGATGCGGGGGTCATGCGGCGACCACCGGGAAGGATGCGTTCACTCGTACGTTCTACCTGATCCTCCACCCGTCCTCCGCCATCCGTTCCTTCAGGGCCCGGACCTCCTCGGGCGAGGCGCTGCCCGCGTCCGCGGCCAGGTCCGCGAGACGGGTCCCGCAGGCGGCCTGTAGGGGTCCGTCGCGGGTTCGATGGGTGGCATGGCCGCAGGCCGACACGCAGCCCGCGGCGGCCACCAGCGGATGTCAGACCTGCGGCTGCTGCTGCGTGATGCAGTGGATGCCGCCGCCGCCCGCGAAGATCGTCCGCGCGTCCACGAGCGTGACCGTACGGCCCGGGTAGAGCCGGCGGAAGATGCCTGCCGCGATCTCGTCCCGCGGGTCGTCGAAGGCGCACAGCACCACGCCGCCGTTGCAGACGTAGTGGTTGATGTACGAGTAGTCGACCCACTCTCCGTCCTCGTCGCGCAGCACCGTCGGCGCCGGGACCTCGACGACCTCGATCCGGCGGCCCCTGGCGTCCGTCTGCGACTTCAGGAGCTCGACGTTCGCCTTGCAGATCTCGTGGTCGGGGTGGGCCGGGTCGGGCTGGGTGTGGGTGACGACGACACCGGGACCGGCGAACGCGGCGACGATGTCGACGTGGCCGCGGGTGCCGTACATGCCGTAGTCGCCGGTGAGGCCGCGCGGCAGCCAGATCGCCTTCGTGGTGCCGAGGCGGGCGTGGATCTCGTTCTCCACCTGCTGCCGGGTCCAGCCGGGGTTGCGCTCGGGCCCGAGCTGGACGGTGTCCGTGAGGAGGACCGTGCCCTCGCCGTCGACGTGGATCGCACCGCCCTCGTTGACCAGCGGGGAGGCGTGGACGGGTACGTCCGCGAGGTCGGCGACATGACGGGCGATCTTGGAGTCGTGCTCCCACCGGGCCCAGTCCGCCGCGCCCCAGCCGTTGAACACCCAGTCCACCGCGGCCAGTCGGCTGCCGTCGGTGACGAAGGTGGGGCCGATGTCGCGCATCCACGCGTCGTCCAGGTCCCGTTCGACGACCTCGATGTCCGGGCCGAGCAGGTCACGGGCCGAAGCTGACTGGCCGGTGCCCGCGATCACGGTGACCGGTTCGAAGCGGCGTACGGCGCGGGCCACCGCGGCCCAGGCGGCGCGGGCCTCGGCCAGCTCCCCGTCGTCGGCGAACGTGGGGTTGGGGCCGGGCCAGGCCATCCAGGTGCGCTCGTGCGGGGCCCATTCGGCCGGCATGCGGAAGGTCACGTCACGTCCTAGAGGAAGTAGAGGCGGTTGAGGGAGACGGACTCTGCGGGCTCGGAGCGGATCGGGTCACCGTCGAGCGTGACCAGTCCGGTCCTGCCGTCCACACAGACGTCTCCGACACGGGAGTTGAGGAGCAGGTCGGCGGGGCCGATACCGCGGGTGCCGCGCACGGCGACGCGGCGCCGGCGGGTCGGCATGCGGTCGGCCCCGAGGTCGACGGCCGCCTGGGCGACGAACGCGACCGAGATGTCGGCGGGGGTGGCCCCGTACGCGCCGAACTGGGGGCCGAGCACGAGCGGTTCGCACGTGTCGGTGGCGGCGTTGGGGTCGCCGACGACGCCGTAGGCGGGGAAGCCCGACTTCAGCACGAGCTGCGGCTTCGCGCCGAAGAACTCCGGCCGCCACAGCACGATGTCGGCCATCTTGCCGACCTCGATGGAGCCGATCTCGTGCGCGAGGCCGTGCGCGATCGCGGGGTTGATGGTCAGCTTGGCCATGTAGCGCAGGACGCGCGCGTTGTCGTCGTGCGCGCCGTCGCCGTCCATGGGCCCCAGTTCGGCCTTCATCTTCCCGGCCATGGCGAAGGTGCGGCGCACGGTCTCACCCGCACGGCCCATGCCCTGCGCGTCGGACGACGTGATGCCGATCGCGCCGAGGTCGTGCAGGACGTCCTCCGCGCCCATCGTCCCGGCCCGGATCCGGTCGCGGGCCATCGCCGCGTCGCCGGGCAGGTCGGTCTTCAGGTCGTGGACGGAGACGATCATGCCGTAGTGCTCGGCGACCGCGTCCCGGCCGAAGGGCAGGGTGGGGTTGGTGGAGGAGCCGATGACGTTCGGTACACCCGCCATCTTGAGGACGTTGGGCACGTGCCCGCCGCCGCAGCCCTCGATGTGGAAGGCGTGGATCGTACGGCCCTCCAGGACGCGCAGCGTGTCCTCGACGGACAGGCACTCGTTCAGGCCGTCGCTGTGCAGGGCGACCTGGACGTCGTGCTCCTCGGCCACGCGCAGGGCGGTGTCGAGCGCCCGGGTGTGGGCGCCCATGTCCTCGTGGACCTTGAAGCCGGACGCGCCGCCCTCCGCGAGGGCCTCGACGAGCGGGGCGGGATCGGAGGAGGAACCGCGGCCGAGGAAGCCGATGTTGACGGGCCAGGCGTCGAAGGCGTTGAACGCGTGCTTCAGCGCCCACGGAGAGTTGACGCCCACGCCCCACACCGGGCCGAACTCCTGGCCGATGACGGTCGTGACGCCGGAGGCGAGCGAGGCCTCCATGATCCGCGGGGAGAGCAGGTGGACGTGGGTGTCGACGGCGCCGGCGGTCGCGATCAGCCCCTCGCCGGAGACGATCGACGTGCCGGTGCCGACGACGACGTCCACGCCGTCGAGTGTGTCCGGGTTGCCGGCCCGGCCGATCGCGTGGATCCGGCCCTCGCGGATGCCGATGGAGACCTTGCGGATGCCCTGCACGGCGTCGATCACCAGCACATTGCTCACCACGACGTCGCAGGTCTCGCGTACGGCCGCGGCCTTGAGGTGCAGCCCGTCGCGGGCGGTCTTGCCGAAGCCGGCCAGGAACTCGTCGCCGGGCTTCTGGGCGTCCGACTCGACGCGCACGACCAGTCCCGAGTCGCCGAGGACGACCCGGTCCCCGGCGCGCGGCCCGTGCACGGACGCGTATTCGTAGGGGTCCATCAGTGGGCCTCCGATCCCAGGTAGCCACAGGCCGCCGCGCGCCGCAGGGCCTCCTCCTTCGCGCCGGGCGCGTCCAGCGGGCCGTCGACCAGGCCGGCGAAGCCAATGGCGATGCGGTCGCCGCCGATGGGCACGAGGCCCACTTCGGCCTCGCCGCCGGGGTCGAAGCGGACCGACGAGCCGGCGGGAACGGCGAGCCGCATGCCGTAGGCGGCGGCCCGGTCGAAGCGCAGGCGCGGGTTCGCCTCGAAGAAGTGGAAGTGCGAGGTGACGCTGACGGGCACGGTCGCGGTGTTGCGGACGGTCAGCCGCAGCGCCGGTTCGGGCTCGTCGTACGCCGGGCCGGGCAGCAGCGCACCGGGCGCGTCCGCTCCGGACCCGCCGCCTCCGATGGGGTCGGAGACGACGGCGAGGCGTGAGCCGTCCTCGAAGACGGCCTCGACGTGGACCTCGGTGACGACGTCCGCGACGCCGGGGAGGACGTCGTCGGGGCCGAGCACCGAGCGGGCCGCCTCGATCGCCTCCGCGAGCCGCCGCCCGTCGCGGGCGGCCTCGCAGACGGTGTCGGCGATGAGCGCGGTCGCCTCCGGAACGTTGAGCCGCAGCCCGCGGGCGCGGCGGGCCCGCGCCAGCTCGGCGGCGCCGAACAGCAGCAGCCGGTCGCGCTCGGTCGGGGTCAGTCTCACGTCACCACACCTCCAGGTTTGAGTGTCACTCTAACAAGCCCATGCCATCGAACGGAACCATTGACTTACACCCGGGTATCGCTCACATTGAGCAGCACTCAATTAGAGCACCACTCAAACAGCGAGCGACGGGGGCACCTCATGCCGGTGGAGCAGCGCGGAGTCGACACGATTCCCGAGTCGGAGCGCACCAGCACTCCCAGGGATCTCCTATCGATCCTGCTGGGGTCCAACCTCTGCCTGGGGGTGATCGTGTTCGGCTGGCTGCCGGTCTCCTTCGGCCTCGGCCTGTGGCCCGCGGTCACCTCCGTGGTGGCGGGCACCGTCGTGGGCGTCGCCGTCACCGCCCCGCTCGCGCTCATCTCCCTGCAGACCGCGACCAATCTGTCGACATCCAGCGGCGCGGCGTTCGGCGTGCGCGGCCGGCTCGTCGGCTCGGTCGTCGGCCTGCTGCTCTCGCTCGGCTACACGGCGCTGACCCTGTGGATCGGCGGGGACGTGATGCTCGGCACGCTGGCCCGCATCGCCGGCGTGCCCACCGGCGGCGTCGCGCACACCGTGGTCTACGCGTCGCTCGCCGCCTGCACGGTGGTCGGCGCGGTCTACGGCTACCGGCTGCTGCTGCGGCTGAGCCGGATTCTCGCGGTCGGCATGACGGTGCTGCTGCTGCTCGGCCTCATCGCGTACGCGCCCGATCTGACCACCGCCGCCCCGCCGGACACCCCGTACCTGCTCGGCTCGTTCTGGCCGACCTGGCTGCTGTCCGCCGTCGCCGCCGGTCTGAGCGGTCCCATCGCCTTCATCACCCTGCTCGGCGACTACACCCGCTACATCTCGCCCGCGCGGCACAGCCCGCGTCAGGTCCTGCGGGCGACCTGTGTGGGTCTGACGGCCGGCCTGCTCGTACCGCAGCTCTTCGGCACGTACACGGCGCTGTCCGCCCGCGCCGGACTGGACTACGCCGGCCCGCTGGTCGCCGCCTCCCCCGCCTGGTACGTCATCCCGCTGCTGGTCGCCGCGGCAGCCGGTTCGGTCGGCAACGCCGGTCTGATGCTGTACTCGATGGGCCTCGACCTCGACGCGATCCTGCCGAAGGCGACGCGCACCCGGGCCACGCTCGTCGTCGCCGTCGTGGCGACCGGATTCGTCTTCGCCGGCCACTTCGTGTGGGACGCGCAGTCCGCGATGACGTCGTTCGTGCTGCTGCTGACCGCGATCGGCACGCCGTGGGCGGTCATCACACTGATGGCGCACGTCCGCCTGGGCGGCGAGTACGACGCGGAGGCGCTGCAGGTCTACAACCGCCGTGCGCGCGGCGGCGCGTACTGGTTCCGCGCCGGCTGGCACCCGCGCGCCACGGCGTCCTGGGCGGTGGGTGCGGTGGTCGGTCTGGCGGCCGTGTCCACCCCCGTCCACGAGGGCCCGCTGCTGCCCCTGACCGGCGGCGTCGACTGCAGCTTCATCCTCTCCGGACTGGTGGGCGGGGTCGCCTACGCGGCACTCGGCGCCCGTACGCAGCAGGCCCCGCAGCCTGCGGTGCAGGGTGCGGGGCCCGGGGCCTGAGCCGGTTCAGCCGAGCTGGTGGGTCCAGCCGTGGACGTCCTCGGCCCTGCCGGTCTGGATGTCCAGCAGCGCCTCGCGGAGCTTCATCGTGACCTCGCCCGGCTCGCCGCCGGACTGCGTCCACTCGCCGCCCGCGGACTTCACCCGGCCGACCGGGGTGATGACCGCGGCGGTGCCGCAGGCGAAGACCTCCGTGAGGGTGCCGTTCTCGGTGTCGGCCCGCCACTGGTCGATCGAGACGCGGCCCTCCTCCGAGGTGTAGCCGAGGTCCTTGGCCAGCTGGAGGAGCGAGTCACGCGTGATGCCCGCGAGCAGCGAACCGGTGAGCTCGGGCGTGACGATGCGGTCGCCGTACACGAAGTACAGGTTCATTCCCCCCAGTTCCTCGACCCACTTGTGCTCGACGGCGTCGAGGTAGGCGACCTGGTCGCAGCCCTTGGCGGCCGCCTCGGCCTGGGCGAGCAGGGAAGCCGCGTAGTTGCCGCCGGTCTTCGCGTCGCCCATGCCGCCGGGGACGGCGCGGACGCGGTTCTCGGAGAGCCAGATCGAGACGGGCTTGACGCCGCCGGGGAAGTACGCGCCGGCGGGCGAGGCGATGACGAGGAAGAGGTACTCGTTGGCCGGGCGCACGCCGAGCCCGACCTCAGTCGCGATCATGAACGGACGCAGGTAGAGCGACTCCTCGCCGCCGTGCGCGGGCACCCACGCCTTGTCCTGCTCGACGAGCGCGTCACAGGCGGCGATGAACAGGTCCACGGGCAGCTCGGGCATGGCCAGGCGGCGGGCCGAGGCCTGGAAGCGCCTGGCGTTGGCCTCGGGGCGGAAGGTGACGACCGAGCCGTCGGGGCGGCGGTAGGCCTTGAGCCCCTCGAAGATCTCCTGCGCGTAGTGCAGGGTCATGTTGGCCGGGTCGATCGACAGCGGCGCGTACGGGACGAGCTCGGCGTCGTGCCAGCCGCGGCCCTCGGTCCACTTGATCGTCACCATGTGATCGGTGAAGTGCCGGCCGAATCCGGGGTTGGCCAGGATCGCCTCACGCTCCGCGTCGGACAGCGGATGCGAGGAGGGCTTGAGCTCGATCGTGGGCGTCGTCATGAGTGCAGTGTCCTTCACCGGTTGTCAGTGGCGGACCGCGCTCACGCCGACTGCTTGGACGTCCGAGCATTGCCGGCCGACACGGCCCACGCCCGATTATCGCGCGCGGGGGACCGGTCAGGGAGGCGTGGGTGCGGCCCAGGGTTCGATGGTGGCACCCGGTGGCCGCACAGGAAAAGCCGCCGGGCGCTGTGGGAATGCGACCCGGCGGCTTCTGGGGGGTCCGGGGGACACCCCCGGACAGTCGGTCCGGCGGGTCAGCTCGCTACTCGTACCGCGAGCGCGTCGCCGATCACGTCCGTCGTGCGGACGGTCTCCGGGGTGCGCTCCGCCAGGTCGGCGGCGACCGCGTCCTCGATGCGGACGGCCTCGGTCTCGTAGCCCAGGTGTCGCAGGAGCAGGGCGACGGACAGGATGGCGGCCGTCGGGTCCGCCTTGCCGGTGCCCGCGATGTCGGGCGCCGAGCCGTGGACGGGCTCGAACATCGACGGGAACGCGCCCGTCGGGTTGATGTTGCCGGAGGCCGCCAGGCCGATGCCACCGGTCACGGCGGCGGCGAGGTCGGTGATGATGTCGCCGAAGAGGTTGTCGGTGACGATGACGTCGAAGCGCTCCGGCTGGGTGACGAAGAAGATCGTCGCGGCGTCGACGTGCAGGTAGTCGGTCGTGACCTCGGGGTACTCCTGGCCGACCTTGTCGAAGATGTTCTTCCACATGTGGCCCGCGTACACGAGGACGTTGTTCTTGTGGACGAGCGTCAGCTTCTTGCGGGGGCGGGCCTTGGCCCGCTCGTAGGCGTCGCGGACGACGCGCTCCACGCCGTACGCCGTGTTGAGGCTGACCTCGGTCGCGACCTCGTGCTCCGTGCCGGTGCGCAGGGAGCCGCCGTTGCCCGTGTACGGGCCTTCGGTGCCTTCGCGGACGACGACGAAGTCGATGTCCGGACGGCCGGCGAGCGGGGTCGCGGTGTTCGGGAAGAGCTTCGACGGGCGCAGGTTGACGTAGTGGTCGAAGGCGAACCGCAGCTTCAGCAGCAGGCCGCGCTCCAGCACGCCGGACGGCACCGACGGGTCGCCGATGGCGCCGAGCAGGATCGCGTCGTGGCCCTTGAGGGAGTCGAGCTCCGCGTCGGGGAGGGTCTCCCCCGTGCGGTGCCAGCGGCTGGCGCCGAGGTCGTACTCCTTGGTCTCCAGCTTCACATCCTGCGGGAGGACGGCGGCAAGGACCTTCAGGCCCTGCGCCACGACCTCCTGGCCGATGCCGTCACCGGGGACTACTGCGAGATTGATGCTGCGAGACATGTCGGCACCCTACTCCCCGTCCCATTCATTGACACGCCATGTCCGCCATGTGGACACACATGTCGGCACGGGGCCGCGGCGGATCAGTGACCGGTCGAGCCGCCGTTGTCGCGGCGGTCCAGGGCGCGCTGCAGGGCGGCGGCGGCGTTCTTGCGGTCGGCTTCGCTCATGCGGGAGGAGTGACGGACGCGGCGGACGGTCTCAGCGGGCATGATGATCGACTCCTTGGAATCAGAAGAGATTTCGAAGGCGCCGGAAGGGGCGGGGAGCGGTGCCGCAGGGGTTGCCTGCCTCGGGCACGGACTCACGGCCGCCATTCGCTGGATCGAGCGAGACGTTCGGCTCCTACAAAGTTAGGCCAGCCACGCTCTCCTGTCTCCACAATTACTCGGACTTCCTACTATCTGAGACGCCACCGCCTTCGGGTCACGGCCGGCCCCGCCGTGACCCGCGCCCCGTGGACATCGTCCACAAGGGGGACCGTCATGACGGCGACGACCCGAGGCACGCCCTGCCGGGCCGGGGCAATCCTGACCACCGTCACGATCATGACGCCTGACACCGCGCTGACCGTGCAGCAGATCGCCCGGCC
Source organism: Streptomyces sp. NPDC002867 (assembly GCF_053591895.1). Classification (NCBI taxonomy): domain Bacteria; kingdom Bacillati; phylum Actinomycetota; class Actinomycetes; order Kitasatosporales; family Streptomycetaceae; genus Streptomyces; species Streptomyces sp. NPDC002867. The sequence continues at coordinate 55,589 of NZ_JBSFUR010000022.1, forward strand.
GACCGGCTTCCCCACCGCGTCCGATCTCGCCTTCACCGAGGCGCCGCTGCCCTCGCCGGGGCCCGGCCAGGCAGTGGTCGAGAAGGTGTACTGGTCCGTGGACCCGTACCACCGCGAGGAGATGGACGGCGGATGGGCGCTGAACAGCCCGCTGGAGGGGCGGACGACAGGCCGGGTCGTGGCGTCCCGGGACGCCGGTCTGACCGAGGGCGATCTCGTCTTCCACCGGGCGGGGTGGCGCACCCACGCACTGGTGACGGCCGGCGCCGACGGCGCCCGCAGGCTCCGGGAGCACCAAGGCGTCCCGCTCTTCGCGTACTTGAGCATCCTGGGCGGCACGGGGCTGACCGCGTACGCGGCGCTGACCCGCACGCTGCGTCTGCAGGCGGGCGAGGACCTGTTCGTCTCGGCCGCCGCGGGCGGGGTCGGCACGGCGGCGGGACGCATCGCCCGACTGCTCGGCGCCGACCGGATCGTAGGAAGTGCGGGGTCCGCGGAGAAGGTCGGGTACCTGACCGAACGGGTCGGGTACGACGCGGCGTTCGACTACCACGACGGACCGGTGGCCGAACTGCCGGCGAAGGCGGCGCCGACCGGCATCGACGCGTACGTGGACAACGTGGGAGGCGGCCACCTGGAGGGCACGATCGCCTCGTTGCGCGAGTCGGGCAGGATCGCGGCCTGAGAACCGCCCCCGTCCTGGCTCGGGGGGCCAGAAGGGGGGCGGTGTCCTAGGGGCGCCGGGCGTCAGCCCATGTGCGGGTAGGAGTAGTCGGTCGGCGGGACCAGCGTCTCCTTGATCGCGCGGGTCAGCGTCCAGCGCATCAGGTTCTGCGGGGCGCCGGCCTTGTCGTTGGTGCCGGAGGCGCGGCCGCCGCCGAAGGGCTGCTGGCCGACGACGGCGCCGGTCGACTTGTCGTTGATGTAGAAGTTGCCCGCGGCGTACCGCAGCTTCTCCATCGTGTGCGCGGCGGCGGCGCGGTCGTTCGCGATGACCGAGCCGGTCAGCGCGTAGTCCGACACCGACTCCATCTGCTCCAGCATGGCGTCGTACCGGTCGTCCTCGTAGACGTGGACGGCGAGGATGGGGCCGAAGTACTCGGTCGTGAAGACCTCGTTCTCCGGGTCCGTGCACTCGATGACCGTCGGACGGACGAAGTAGCCGACCGAGTCGTCGTAGCTGCCACCCGCGACGATCGTGCAGGCCGGGTCGGACTTGGCGCGGTCGATCGCGGCCTTGTTCTTGGCGAAGGCGCGCTCGTCGATCACGGCGCCGATGAAGTTCGTCAGGTCGGTGACGTCACCCATCTTGATGCCGTCGACCTCGGCCGCGAACTCCTCCTTGAAGCCGGAGTTCCAGATGGAGGCCGGGACGTAGGCACGCGAGGAGGCGGAACACTTCTGGCCCTGGAACTCGAACGAGCCGCGGGTCAGCGCGGTCTTCAGCACGGCGCGGTCGGCGCTCGGGTGCGCGACGACGAAGTCCTTGCCGCCCGTCTCGCCGACGATGCGCGGGTAGGAGCGGTACTTCTCGATGTTGTTGCCGACCGTCTTCCACAGGTGCTGGAAGGTCTTGGTCGAGCCGGTGAAGTGGATACCGGCGAGCATCGGGTGGTTCAGCGCCACCTCGGAGACCGCGATGCCGTCGCCCGTCACCAGGTTGATGACGCCCTTCGGCAGACCGGCCTCCTCCAGCAGCTGCATCAGCAGCACGGCGGCGTGGGTCTGGGTCGGGGACGGCTTCCAGACGACGACGTTGCCCATCAGCGCGGGCGCGGTCGGCAGGTTGCCGGCGATGGCCGTGAAGTTGAACGGCGTGATCGCGTACACGAAGCCCTCGAGCGGGCGGTGGTCGAGGCGGTTCCACACGCCCGGCGAGTTGGCCGGGGGCTGCTCGGCGAGCAGGTCGCGGGCGTACTTGACGTTGAAGCGCCAGAAGTCGACGAGCTCGCAGGGGGTGTCGATCTCGGCCTGCTGGGCCGTCTTGGACTGGCCGAGCATGGTGGAGGCGGCCAGGGTCTCGCGCCAGGGGCCGGCCAGCAGCTCGGCGGCGCGCAGGATGATCGCGGCGCGGTCGTCGAAGGACATCGCGCGCCAGGCCGGGGCGGCGGCGAGCGCGGCGTCGATCGCGTCCTGCGCGTCCTGCTGGGTGGCACCGGCGAAGGTGCCGATGACGGCCTTGTGGTTGTGCGGCTGCACGACGTCGACCCGCTCGCCGCCGCCCATCCGCTTGACGCCGCCGATGGTCATCGGCAGCTCGATCGGGTTCTCGGCCAGCTCCTTGAGCTTGGCCTCGAGGCGGGCGCGCTCGGCGGAACCGGGGGCGTAGCCGTTCACCGGCTCGTTGACCGGTGCGGGGACCTGGGTGACAGCGTCCATGAGTTCCGTGACTCCTTTGCGAGGGTGGGGAGGGGCTCGGCCCTGGAATCGGTTCTGGGGTCTGTGCCTGGTTCAGTTCTTGGTGATCATCGAGCGCACGAAGAACAGGAGGTTGGCGGGCTTCTCCGCGAGGCGGCGCATGAAGTAGCCGTACCAGTCGGTGCCGTATGCGGTGTAGACGCGCATCCGGTGTCCTTCGGCGGCAAGGCGGACGTGCTCGTCGGTGCGGATCCCGTACAGCATCTGGAACTCGTACTCGTCCAGTTTGCGCCCGGCGCTGCGCGCGAGCTCCTGACCGATCGCGATCAGGCGCGGGTCGTGCGACCCGATCATCGGATAGCCGTCGCCCTCCATCAGGATCCTGAGGATGCGGACGTACGCCTTGTCGATCCCGGCCTTGTCCTGGATCGCGACGGAGGCGGGCTCCTTGTACGCGCCCTTCACCAGACGGACACGGCTGCCGTTCGCGGCCAGGCGCCGGGCGTCCTCCTCGGTGCGGAAGAGGTACGCCTGGATCACGCAGCCGGTCTGCGGGAAGTCCTTCCGCAGCTCCTCGTGGATGGCGAACATCGAGTCGAGGGTGGTGTGGTCCTCCGCGTCGAGCGTGACCGTGGTGCCGATCGCGGCCGCGGCCTCGACGACCGGACGGACGTTGGCGAGGGCCAGCTCGTGACCGCCCTCCAGGGACTGGCCGAACATCGACAGCTTGACGGACATCTCGGCACGGGGGCCGAGGTCCAGCGGCTCGAGGTGCTCGACGAGCTCCAGGTAGGCGTCGCGCGCGGCGGCCGCCTGCTCCGGGGTGGTGATGTCCTCGCCGACCACGTCGAGGGTGACCTCGAGGCCCTTGGCGGCGGCGTCCTGGACGACCGGGATGACCTGGTCGACGGTCTCACCGGCGATGAACCGGGCGACGACCTGCTTCGTCCCCGGGGCGGCCGACACGAAACGGCGCATCTTGTCGCTGCGCGACGCGGCGAGGATCACGGGACCCAGCACGGGGCACCTCCACGGAACAGGTGTTGAAGGGGGCCGAGGCCGACCGCTTGGCGGACGTGTCGGGAACGGCACGAAGAACCACCGTGAAACTTAAGGATCGCTCTGTTCGCGGACCATCGACAGCTGTCACGCATCCGTGTCCCGGATCTCAGACATATGTCTGAAGCGGTGCGAGAATGGCGGAATGAAAGGCGATTACCAGGACCTGGTCGACGAGATCTCCGCGCTGCTCGCCATGCCGGCGACGCTGGAGAACCGGGACTTCGGACTGATCGCCTTCGGCGCCCACGACAGCGACAGCGCCTTCGACGAGACCACGCTCGACCCGGTGCGCACCCGGTCGATCCTGACCAGGAAGTCCACGCCTGCGGTACGCGCCTGGTTCGAGGGCTTCGGCATCGCCCGCGCGACGGGACCGGTCCGCATCCCCGCCGCCCCGGACGCGGGCGTCTTCCGTGACCGCATCTGCCTGCCGGTGCGGCACCGGGGCGTCGTCCTCGGGTACGTGTGGCTGCTCGACGCCGACCCGGGCCCGACCGTGGAACAGCTCGCCGCGGCCATGGAGGTGACCGAGCGGATCGGCACGCTCATGGCCGACGAGGAGCGCGCGGGCGCCGACCTGTCGCGTGAGCTGCGGGCGGTGCTGGCCGCCGAGCGCGGCTGGCAGTACGACATGGCGGTGGCCGCGCTGCGTACGGCGCTGGGCGCGGACGCCGACGGGACGCACGCCGTGGTGTGTGTGACGCCGTGGCCCGCGGACGACGCGCCGTCGGCCCGCGCACTGCCCGGGGCGGCGGCCCTGTGCACGGTGCCGCTGCGGGCGGGTGCCGCCTCGGGTGCGGTTCCCCTCGAGAGCGAGAGGCCGGCGGCTGTCCGGGCCGTCGCCGCGCTGGTGCGCCTGCGTTCGGCGGACAACGCGGCCGCACTGACGGTCGCCGCACGGCTGCGTGAGGCGGCGGGGCCGCCCTCCGGCCACAGTCCCGCGGGGGCGGAGGCGGGAACCGGCGTCGCGGCCGGTGTCGCTGCGGCGCGGCGCGGGCTCGGCGAGCTCGACGGGGCGTGGCGGGAGGCCGCGTCCGCCGCCCGGGCGGTGCTGGCCGAGCCCGGGCTCGGCCCGGTCGCCCGGTGGTCGGACCTCGGGCCGTACCGGATGCTGACGGCCCTGCCCGAGGGAGCGGCGGACGACCCGGCCGTCCGGGAACTGCTCGCTCCCGCCCACGCCGAACTGGCCCGGACCGCCGAGGTGTTCCTCGACTGCGCGGGCCAGGCGGGCCGCACGGCCGCGGCCCTCGGCATCCACCGGCAGACGCTCTACTACCGCCTGTCGCGCGTGGAGGCCCTGACCGGCCTGGACCTGGACGACGGCGAGCACCGGCTGCTGCTGCACATGGCGCTGAAGGGCGTGCGGCTGTGAGCGGCAGGGCCTAGGACTTCCGGGCGGCGTCCATCACGCGCCGCAGCCCTTCGGTGAGTTCGTCGGCGCGGGTGGCCGTCTGCGGGTCGAACGTCCACTGGGCGATGAGGCCCATCATGAGCGTCATGTAGAACTTGCCGAGCGTGTCGACGTCTTCCTCGGCGACATCGGACTCCTCGCCGCCCATCAGCATCGGGATGATCCCGCGGGCGCCTTCGCGCTGGGCCCTGGCCAGGTGGTCGCGCACCCCGGGCAGCTGGTCGCCCATGACCACGATCTCCATGCTGAGCCGCCACAGCGAGTCCGGCCCCCGCATGGTGCCGATCACGTTCGACCAGACCTCCTGGAACCGCTCCAGCGACCCCGGCCGCGTCCCGGTCGTGGCTCGCTCCCCCGCGTCGAAGTCGTCGGAGACGCCTTCGACCAGGGCGACGTACGCCTGCGCGAGGAGGGCGTCCTTCGAGCCGTAGTGGTACCCGATCGACGCCAGGTTGGTCCCCGACTCCTTGACGATGTCCCGCGCCGTGGTGCGCACGAAGCCCTTTTCCAGCAGGCAGCGCTTGGCGCCTTCGAGCAGGTCATCTCGATGTCCCATAGCGGCACCCTACCGCCCGATCCATACAAACGTCCCATACAGACGTACTGTACGTACGTATTAAACAGTCGTTCTATACAATCGTTTAAGACGTGCGTACATTGCCAGGCATGACGCATCCCACCGCCTCACCGGCCCGCGCCGGACGCCGCGAATGGACGGCCTTCGTCGTCCTGCTGCTGCCGCTTCTCCTGGTCTCGATGGACGTCTCCGTCCTCTACTTCGCCATCCCCGCGATCAGTCGCGAGCTCGACCCGAGCAGCACCCAGCAGCTGTGGATCTTCGACATCTACGCCTTCGCCCTCGCCGGCCTGCTGATCACCATGGGCTCGCTCGGCGACCGCCTCGGGCGGCGCCGGCTCCTGCTGACAGGAGCCGGCGCGTTCGGCGTCGCCTCGATCGGCGCGGCGTACGCGCACAGCGCCGAGATGCTCATCGCCGCACGGGCACTGCTCGGCATCGGCGGAGCGACGCTGATGCCCTCCACGATGGCGCTGGTGCGCAACATGTTCCGCGACGACGGCCAGCGCACGAAGGCGATCGGCATCTGGTCCGGCGGCATGGCCGGCGGCATCGCGCTCGGCTCGGTGCTCGGCGGCGTGCTGCTGGACCACTTCTGGTGGGGCTCGGTGTTCCTGGTCAACGTGCCCGCGATGGTGCTCCTGCTGATCCTGGTGCCGGTGCTGGTACCGGAGTTCAGGGACCCGGCACCCGGCCGGTTCGACCTGCTGAGCGTGCCGCTCTCGATGGGCGCGGTCCTGCCCGTGGTCTACGGGCTCAAGGAGATCGCCGCCGAGGGCTACAGCCCCCTCACGGCCCTGTCCGTCACGGCCGGCCTCGCCGTCGGATACGTCTTCGTGCGGCGTCAGCGCGGCCGGGACGACGCCGTAATCAGCAGGGTGCTGTTCCGGGAGCGCGCCTTCGGGTCGGGGATCGTGCTCAACACCGTCGCCATGTTCGCCATGATGGGAGCGACGTTCTTCACCACCCAGTACCTGCAGTCGGTCCTCGGCATGGGCGCGATGGAGGCGGCGCTGTGGAGCGTCGTGCCGTCGCTCGCCGTCGGCGTCGCCGCACCGGCCGCGGGCGCCGCCGCCCAGCGTGCCGGGCGCGCCCCGGTCGTCGTCGCCGGGTTCTCGACCGGCGCGGCCGGCTTCGCGGTCCTTCTGCTCACCGGCACCGACTCACTGGCGGTTCTGCTGACCGCCGCGGCCGTCATGGGCTGCGGCATCGTCACGGTGATGGCGGTGGTCTCCGACATGGCACTGGGCGCGGCGCCGCCGGAGAAGGCGGGCTCGGCGGCGTCGTTGCTGGAGACCGGGCAGGAGTTCGGCGGGGCGCTGGGCATGGCGTTCCTCGGCAGCGTGGGAACGGCGGTCTACCGCCGGGACCTCGCCGACACGGCCCCGACCGGGCTGACGGGCGATGCGCTGGCCACGGCCCGCGAGACCCTCGGCGGCGCGAGCGTGGTGGCCGGCCGACTGCCCGCCGGGCCCGGGCAGTCGCTCCTGGAGGCGGCCCGGGAGGCGTTCGTGCACGGGATGCACGTCGCGGCGGTGGCGGGCGGCGCCCTGTTGATCGCCGCGGCGGTGGTGGCCGTCGTGCTGCTGCGCAGGCGCGTCTGCTGCGTGCGGCCCGGCGGGCCGACGGCGCGGGCGGAGGCACTGACGCGGTAGCCCGCGGGCTGCTGGTCCCCCACCCCGCCCCTACCCGAACCGGGGCAAGCCCCGGCCCCGTACCGCGCTTCGAGCGGTGCCCTCGAACTCCCCCTACGGCCTGGCGGCCGTGGGTGGTGCCTCCGGACGGGCTGACTTCGCGCAGCGAAATCCAGCCCCGTCGGCGCTTGAGGCGCTGGGGCCCCACGCCCGCAGAGCGTAGGTGGGGGTCCCTCCCCACGCCCGCCAGGCCGCAGGCGGGGATCCCTCCCACGCCCGCCAGGCCGTAGGGGGAGGGTCCGGGGGCCCGAGCCCCCAGGTCCCGGAGCGGCGGGTACGCGAAAGGGCCCGGGGAAACCCCGGGCCCTTTCGTACGCCTGCGCGCGGACGCGTCAGTCCGTGAGGTTCACGGAGCGGGCCGACGTCGCGCCGATCTCCTCCGCGATCTCCGAGAGGACGGCCTGCGGCACGGTGTCGTCCACGGTCAGGACGACGAGCGCCTCGCCGCCCTCCTCCGCGCGGGAGACCTGCATGCCCGCGATGTTGAGACCCCCCTCGCCGAGGATGCGGCCGACCGTGCCGACGACGCCCGGACGGTCCTCGTACCGCAGGACGACCATGTGGTCCGCGAGCGCGAGGTCCACGTCGTAGTCGCCGACGGCGACGATCTTCTGGAGGTGCTTGGGGCCGGCCAGCGTGCCGGAGACCGCGACCTCCTCGCCGTCGGAGAGCGTGCCGCGCACGGTGACGACGTTGCGGTGGTCCGGGGACTCGGAGCCCGTCGTCAGGCGGACCTCGACACCGCGCTCCTGCGCGAACAGCGGGGCGTTGACGTACGACACGGTCTCGTCGACGACGTCCTCGAACACGCCCTTGAGCGCGGACAGTTCGAGCACCTTGACGTCGTGCTGGGTGATCTCGCCGTAGACCTCGACGTCGAGACGGACCGCGACCTCGCCCGCGAGCGCGGTGAAGATGCGGCCGAGCTTCTCGGCGAGCGGCAGGCCCGGACGCACGTCCTCGGCGATGACGCCGCCCTGCACGTTGACCGCGTCCGGCACGAGCTCACCGGCGAGCGCGAGGCGCACGGAACGGGCGACGGCGATGCCGGCCTTCTCCTGCGCCTCGTCCGTGGACGCGCCGAGGTGCGGGGTGCAGACGACCTCGTCGAGCTCGAACAGCGGGGAGTCGGTGCACGGCTCCTTGGCGTACACGTCGAGGCCCGCGCCGGCGACCCGGCCCTCCTTCAGTGCCGAGTACAGCGCCTCCTCGTCGACGATGCCGCCACGGGCCGCGTTGACGATCCGGACCGTCGGCTTGACCTTGTGCAGGGCCTCGTTGCCGATCAGGCCGAGCGTCTCGGGCGTCTTGGGGAGGTGGACGGTGATGAAGTCGGAGACCTCGAGCAGCTCGTCGAGCGTGAGGAGCTTGACGCCCATCTGCGCGGCGCGCGCGGGCTGCACGTAGGGGTCGTACGCGACGATCTTCATGCCGAAGGCGGACATCCGCTGCGCGACCAGCACGCCGATGCGGCCGAGGCCGACGACGCCGAGGGTCTTCTCGCTGAGCTCGACGCCCGTGTACTTCGAGCGCTTCCACTCGCCGTTCTTCAGGGCGGTGTTGGCCTGGGGGATGTTGCGCGCGGTGGCGACGATCAGACCGCAGGCGAGCTCGGCGGCCGTGACGATGTTGGACGTCGGGGCGTTGACGACCATCACGCCGGCCTTGGTGGCGGCGGAGACGTCCACGTTGTCCAGGCCGACGCCGGCGCGGGCGACGACCCGCAGCTTCCTGGCGGCGGCGATGGCCTCGGCGTCGACCTTGGTGGCCGAGCGGACCAGGATGGCGTCGACATCGGCGATCGCGGGGATGAGCTCCGCACGGTCGGCGCCGTTGCAGTGCCGGATCTCGAAGTCCGGACCGAGCGCGTCGACGGTCGCGGGCGACAGCTCTTCAGCGATGAGTACGACAGGTTTCGAGCTCACGTGAGTCCTCACATGTCCAGTGCGGACGGCCGTCCCGACGGCCGCAGGCGGTGGAGGGGGCTAGCCGCGTGGAAGACGCACGACACTGTGGGCCTGACGCGTATGTAGTGATGAGTGTAGTGGTGCACCAGGGTGGGTCTTGCGCCTCGGTGGAAGGATCACTCGTCCGTGGCTGGACGAAGTGGCGGGGGCGAGGGGGCCGGGGTGCGGCCCCCTCGCCCACCCGGTCACGCCTCGTCGTTGTCGACCCAGCTCATGAGCTTGCGCAGCTCCTTGCCCGTGGTCTCCAGCAGGTGGTTCTCGTCCTGCGTCTTGTACTCGTTGTACTTCTTCAGACCGCCGTGGTACTCGTCCATCCAGTTCTTGGCGAACGTGCCGTCCTGGATCTCGGCGAGGACCTTCTTCATCTCGGCCTTGGTGGCGTCCGTGATGATGCGCGGGCCGGTGACGTAGTCGCCCCACTCGGCGGTCTCGGAGACCGACCAGCGCATCTTCTCCAGGCCGCCCTCGTACATGAGGTCCACGATCAGCTTCAGCTCGTGGAGGCACTCGAAGTAGGCGATCTCCGGCTGGTAGCCGGCCTCGGTCAGGGTCTCGAAGCCCGCCTTGACCAGCGCCGCGGTGCCACCGCAGAGGACGGCCTGCTCGCCGAACAGGTCGGTCTCGGTCTCTTCCTTGAAGGTCGTCTTGATGACGCCCGCGCGGGTGCCGCCGATGCCCTTGGCGTACGACAGCGCCAGGTCGAAGGCCTTGCCGGTGGCGTCCTGCTCCACGGCGGCGATGCAGGGAACGCCGCGGCCCTCCTCGTACTGGCGGCGGACCAGGTGGCCCGGGCCCTTGGGGGCGACCATGGCGACGTCGACACCGGCCGGCGGCTTGATGAAGCCGTAGCGGACGTTGAGGCCGTGGCCGAAGAACAGGGCGTCGCCGTCCTTCAGGTTCGGAGCGATGGACTCCTCGTAGACCTGGGCCTGGATCGGGTCCGGGACGAGGATCATGATGACGTCGGCCTCGGCGGCGGCCTCGGCGGGCGTCACCACGCGCAGGCCCTGCTCCTCGGCCTTCGCCTTGGACTTGGAGCCCTCGTGCAGACCGACGCGGACGTCGACACCCGAGTCACGCAGCGACAGCGCGTGGGCGTGGCCCTGGCTGCCGTAGCCGATCACGGCGACCTTGCGGTTCTGGATGATGGACAGGTCGGCGTCGTCGTCGTAGAACAGCTCGGCCACTGGGATTCTCCTTGGAGTGCTGGTGTTGCGTCCCACCGTACGGCGGGAGGGGATGGGGAGGTCTGCGGGTCTCGCCAGGCGAGAAGGTGCGTCAGGCGGAACGGTCCAGGGCGCGCAGCGAGCGGTCCGTGATGGACCGGGCACCGCGCCCTATGGCGATCGTGCCGGACTGGACGAGCTCCTTGATGCCGAACTGCTCCAGCATCTTGAGCATCGCCTCCAGCTTGTCACTCGAACCGGTGGCCTCGATGGTGACGGCCTCGGGCGAGACATCGACGGTCTTGGCGCGGAACAGCTGGACGATCTCGACGATCTGCGAGCGGGTCTCGTTGTCCGCGCGGACCTTCACGAGCACGAGCTCCCGCTGGATGGCGCCGCCGGGCTCGAGCTCGACGATCTTCAGGACGTTGACGAGCTTGTTGAGCTGCTTGGTCACCTGCTCCAGCGGCAGATCCTCGACGTTGACCACGATCGTGATGCGGGAGATGTCGGGGTGCTCGGTGACACCGACGGCGAGCGAGTCGATGTTGAAGCCGCGGCGGGAGAACAGGGCGGCGATCCTGGCCAGGATGCCGGGGGTGTTCTCCACCAGGACGGAGAGCGTGTGCTTGGACATGTGCGTCGTACCTCTTCCTACGGCTCTCAGTCGTCTTCGTTGTCGCCGAAGTCGGGGCGGACGCCACGGGCGGCCATGACCTCGTCGTTGGAGGTGCCGGCGGCGACCATCGGCCACACCTGGGCGTCCTCGTGGACGATGAAGTCGATGACGACCGGGCGGTCGTTGATCGCGTTGGCCTCGGCGATGACCTTGTCCAGGTCCTCCGGGGACTCGCAGCGGATCGCGTAGCAGCCCATGGCCTCGGACAGCTTGACGAAGTCCGGGACGCGGGTGCCGGCGCTCTTCTCCGTGCCGGTGGCCTCGGGGCCCGAGTGCAGCACGGTGTTGGAGTAGCGCTGGTTGTAGAACAGGGTCTGCCACTGGCGGACCATCCCGAGGGCACCGTTGTTGATGATGGCGACCTTGATCGGGATGTTGTTCAGGGCGCAGGTGGTGAGCTCCTGGTTGGTCATCTGGAAGCAGCCGTCGCCGTCGATCGCCCAGACCGTGCGGTCCGGCTGTCCGGCCTTGGCGCCCATCGCGGCCGGGACCGCGTAGCCCATCGTCCCGGCGCCGCCCGAGTTGAGCCAGGTGGCGGGCCGCTCGTAGTCGATGAAGTGGGCGGCCCACATCTGGTGCTGTCCGACGCCGGCGGCGAAGATCGTGCCCTCGGGCGCGAGTTCGCCGATGCGCTGGATGACCTGCTGGGGGGCGAGGCTGCCGTCGTCGGGCTGCTCGTAGCCCAGCGGGTAGGTCTCGCGCCAGCGGTTGAGGTCCTTCCACCAGGCGGTGTAGTCGCCGGTGTTGCCCTCGCTGTGCTCGGCCTGGACGGCCTGGACCAGGTCGGCGATGACCTCGCGGGCGTCGCCGACGATCGGGACGTCGGCGGTGCGGTTCTTGCCGATCTCGGCCGGGTCGATGTCGGCGTGGACGACCTTGGCGTACGGGGCGAAACTGTCCAGCTTGCCGGTGACCCGGTCGTCGAAGCGGGCTCCGAGGGCGACGATCAGGTCGGCCTTCTGCAGCGCGGTGACGGCGGTGACCGCACCGTGCATGCCCGGCATTCCCACGTGCAGGGGGTGGCTGTCGGGGAACGCGCCCAGCGCCATCAGGGTGGTGGTGACGGGGGCTCCGGTGAGCTCGGCGAGGACCTTCAGCTCGGCGGTCGCGCCGGCCTTGATGACGCCGCCGCCGACGTACAGCACCGGGCGCTTGGCGGCGGTGATGAGCTTGGCGGCCTCGCGGATCTGCTTGGCGTGCGGCTTGGTGACCGGTCGGTAGCCGGGCAGGTCGGTCTGCGGCGGCCAGCTGAAGGTGGTCCGCGCCTGGAGGGCGTCCTTGGCGATGTCGACGAGGACGGGGCCCGGGCGGCCGGTCGAGGCGATGTGGAACGCCTCGGCGATGGTGCGCGGGATGTCCTCGGCCTTGGTCACCAGGAAGTTGTGCTTGGTGATCGGCATCGTGATGCCGCAGATGTCCGCCTCCTGGAAGGCGTCCGTGCCGATCGCCTTGGAGGAGACCTGGCCGGTGATCGCGACGAGCGGCACGGAGTCCATGTGCGCGTCGGCGATCGGGGTGACCAGGTTGGTGGCGCCCGGACCCGAGGTGGCCATGCAGACGCCGACCTTGCCGGTGGCCTGCGCGTATCCGGTGGCCGCGTGGCCGGCGCCCTGCTCGTGGCGGACCAGGACGTGACGGACCTTGGAGGAGTCCATCATCGGGTCGTACGCCGGGAGGATGGCGCCGCCCGGAATGCCGAAGACCGTCTCGGCCCCTACTTCCTCGAGAGAGCGGATGAGGGACTGCGCACCCGTGACGTGTTCGACGGTGGCGGACGGCTGTCCGCCGCTACGGGCCCGCGGCTGAGGATGGTGGGCCCCAGTGGCCTGCTCGGTCATCGGCTTCTCTTCTCGATGCTGAGGGTTTTTGCGAGGGTTTGGTACGTGCCGGTGCAACAAAAAACCCCTCGTGCCGTGAGGCAAGCGAGGGGAGCGCGTCGGGAGGTGTCCGCAGAGCCTGATCGGTGCGGCTCTGCTCAGCCGACGCGCTTTCCAAGTACGAGAATTCGGGTGCGCATGGCACTGACCCTCTCCCCGCCGCGCCATCACTGTCAAGTGGGTGGGACGCGCGTCTCAGTATTTGAGCCATTTCGCGCCGGCGGAATTCCACCGGTCAGCACCGGCAGAGCCATCCCCGCCGGGACCGGGTACTCCTCCCTGACCAGGGCACGGCGCAGCCGGTACTCGTCCAGCGGTCCCGAGAAGGCCATTCCCTGGCCGTGCGTGCAGCCCATGGCCCGCAGCGCGAGAACCTGCTCCGGGACGTCGACGCCGTCCGCCACGGACTGCATGCCGAGATCGCGGGCGATGCGGAGCAGCCCGCTGGTGATCTTGTGCAGCCGCGCGGACTCGACGACGCCCTCGACCAGGCCCCGGTCGAGCTTGAGCACGTCGACAGGGAGCCGGCGCAGCGCGTTGATGGCCGCGTAGCCGCTGCCGAATCCGTCCAGGGCGATCCGTACGCCGAGTCTGCGCAGGGCGACCAGCCGCTGCTCCAGCTCGTCGAACGAGATCCGCGGGTCGCTGTCGGCGAGCTCGATGATCAACGCTCCGGACGGCAGCTGGTGGCGGGTGAGCAGCGCCTCGATCGAGCCGAGCGGCAGGGACCTGTCCAGCAGGAGCCGGGCCGACAGCCGTACGGAGACCGGGGTCGGATGCCCCAGCCTGCCCCGCTCGGCGGCCTGCTCCACGGCCTCTTCGAGGAGCCAGCGGCCGAGCTCGGCGCTGCGGTGGCCGTCGTCGGCGACCCGCAGGAATTCGGCCGGGGTGAACAGGATGCCCTGCGCGGACCGCCATCGGGCCTGCGCCGACACGGCGGCGATCCGGCCGGTGGTCAGGCTCACCACGGGCTGGTGCAGGAGGGCGAACTCCCCGTCGCGCAGGGCGCTGTGCAGACGGGCGGCCAGCTCGGTCCGGCGCACCACGTCGGCCTGCATCTGGGGCGCGTACAGCTCGACGCGGTTCTTCCCGGCGGCCTTGGCCCGGTACATGGCGAGGTCGGCGTTGCGCATGAGGTCGGTGGGGCTCATGGCCGGCTCGGCGAAGGCCACCCCGATGGAGGCGGCCACCCGCACCTCGGTGCCGTCGACGCGGTACGGCTGGGAGAGCATGAGCCGCAGCCGGTCGGCGATCTCGTGGACCTGGAGCTCGCGCGCGGTCCCGTCGTGGGTGCCGTCGCCGATGATGAGGGCCGCGAACTCGTCGCCGCCGAGCCGGGCGGCCGTGTCACCCGCCCGTACGGAATCGGCCAGCCTCCGGGCCGCCTGGATCAGCAGCTCGTCGCCCGCCTGGTGGCCGAGACGGTCGTTGACGCCCTTGAAACCGTCGAGGTCGATGAAGAGCACGGCGGTACCCGGATCGCCCGCCCTGCGCCCGCTGAGGGCGCGGCGGACCCGCTCGGTGAACAGGGCGCGGTTGGGCAGATCGGTCAGCGGGTCGTGTTCGGCGTTGTGCTGGAGCTGGGCCTGCAGGCGCACCCGCTCGGTGACGTCACGGCTGTTGAGGATCAGGCCGCCCTGGTGGCGGCTGACCGTGGACTCCACGTTGAGCCAGTCGCCCGCGCCCGAGCGGAAGCGGCACTCGATGCGGGTCGTCGGCTCGTCGGCGGGCGCCGCGGCGAGGAACCGGCGCAGCTCGTGGACCACGCGGCCGAGGTCGTCGGGGTGGATCAGCGAGGCCAGCTCGGAGCCGACGAGCTCCTCGGCGTCGCGCCCGTAGACCTTGGTGGCCGCGGGCGAGACGTAGCGCAGGACGCCGGTGGGAGCGGCGATCATGATGACGTCGCTGGAGCCCTGGACCAGGGAGCGGAAGTGGTTCTCCTTCTGGGCCAGTTCGTGGGTGAGCGCGATGTTGTCCAGGAGCATGATCCCCTGGCGCACGACGAGAGCGAGCACGACGGTGCAGCCGGTGATCACGACGACCCGGTCGACCCGGCGGTCCTCGGTGACGCTGTACAGGATCCCGAGCGTGCACACCGCCGCGGCGAGGTACGGCGTGAGGGCGGTCAGCGAACTCGCGAGGGGCCTGCCGGTCTGCCGGGGTCCGCGCGGCGGTCCCCCGGTCTCGGCGGAGCGGCGTGCGCCCCAGGGCGCGTACGCCAGCAGGAGCGAGCCGGCGAACCAGCCCGCGTCGAGCAGTTGGCCCGAACGGTAGCTCTCCCGCAGCAGCGGCGAGGTGAACAGGGCGTCGCACAGCACGGTCAGCGCGAGGCCGGCGATCGCCGTGTTGACGGCGGACCGGCTGGTCGGCGAACGCCGGAAATGGAGCGCGAGCACCATGCTGACCAGCACGATGTCCAGCAGCGGGTACGCGAGGGCCAGTGCGGCCGGGGCCACGCTCTCGCCCTGGGCGTGCGCGGTGTGGGCGAGGGCGAGGCTCCACGACAGGGTGAGCAGCGAGCCGCCGATCAGCCACGCGTCGAGTGCGAGGCACACCCAGCCGGCCCTGGTCGCCGGGCGCTTGGCGAGCACCAGGAGTCCGACGATTGCCGGGGGCGCGAAGCACAGGAAGAACAGGTCGGCGAGGGAGGGGCTCGGCACCTCGCGCCCGAGCACCACCTCGTACCAGCCCCATACGCCGTTCCCCGCCGACGCCATGAGCGACGAGATCGAGAAGAGCAGCCAGGCGGGCCGGAAGCGGCACTCGGGTGTGCGCGCGTAGACCAGGCACGAGACGGCGGCGACGAGCGCGGCGGCGCTGAGGCCGAAGTCGCCCATGATCAACGCGACGTGGCGCGATCCCCAGCCCAGGGCCGCGCCGACGCCGTAGGCGGCGCAGACGGCGGCCAGGGTCAGTTGCGGAAGCAGCGCGGCAGCGCCGGCCGGGACGGGGCCCCGGGCCATCATCGCCCCGGGGGCGCTCACCGGACCACCCTCGGGTACGTGGTCGGCGGCTGGGGCCGCGCCGGGTGGGTGAGCGGTGGATGTGCCGACCGCGGCCGGCACATCGGCAGGCGCGGCGCCCGGTCGGTCCTGCGCGCCGCAGTGCACAGCAGTCGCCGTCGGCGGCCCTGCCGCGTCGGATGGTCGGTCCATCGGCCCTGCATCGCCCGTCGCCCCCCTCAGGTCTGATCGGCAGTCAGCTCGCGCCACAGCACCGCTCCCCGCGTCCGGTGCAGCCCCCAGGTCGGGACGATACACCAATATCGTCACTCAGGGACATAGTTCCTCTACTCTCCGTGACGACCTGCGAGGATGAGGGCACGCCACGCATTCGAGTGACTTCAAAGCGTGATTATGGGCCCGACTGGCAACCTTCAGGCGCCGGTGGTCGTCACCACGTTGCGCAGAGGCTCCCCGGAGGCGAACCGGGTCAGCTGATCGGCGAGCAGCCTCTTGGCGCGGGGCATGAACGCCGAGGTCGAGCCCCCGACATGGGGGCTGATCAGTACGCCCGGCGCGTGCCACAGCGGATGGCCCGCGGGCAGCGGCTCGGGGTCGGTGACATCGAGTGCCGCGGTGAGCCGCCCGCTCTCCACCTCCGCGAGCAGGGCCTTTGTGTCGACGACGGTGCCGCGCGCGACGTTCACCAGCAGCGCGCCGTCCTTCATCCGGGCCAGGAAGTCGGCCCCCACCAGGCCCTTCGTCTGCTCCGTGAGCGGCGTGGAGACGATCACGACGTCCGCGTCGGGCAGTAGTTCCGGCAGATCGGCGAGTGCGCGCACTTCGCCGCGCTCCGTTGCCCGGGCGGAGCGCGCGACGCGCGCCACCCGCGCGCACTCGAAGGGCGCGAGCCGGTCCTCGATGGCCGCGCCGATGGAGCCGTAACCGACGATGAGCACCGACTTGTCGGCGAGGGCCGGATAGAAGCCGGCCCGCCACTCCTCGGCATCCTGCCCGCGCACGAAGCCGGGGATGCCGCGGAGCGAGGCGAGGATCAGCGCGAGCGTCAGCTCGGCGGTCGACGCCTCGTGAACGCCCCGGGCGTTGCACAGGCGTACACCCTCGGGCAGCAACGGAAGGCCCGGCTCCACATGGTCGATACCGGCGGAGAGGGTCTGCACGACGCGCACGGACCGCATCGCGGGCAGGGGCCGTATGGCGACCTCCATGCCCTTCATGTACGGGACGACGTAGCACACGCAGTCGGCGGGGTCGGCCGGGAAGTCCGGTCCGCCGTCCCAGAACCGGTACGTGAGGCCCGACTCGGCGGGCGCGGGCAGGCCGTCGATCTCGTCGGCGGGGATGGGCAGCCACACATCAGCAGTCATGGTCAGGAGGCTATGCGAAGGGCTCGGCGGGCCATTGGTTAGTTTTGACGACGGCCAGGGGGCCCGACGGGAAGGTACGGGGAGTTGGAGCGCAGGACAATCGGTGCGGCGGCCCTCGAAGTGGGCGCCGTCGGGCTCGGCTGCATGCCGATGAGCTGGGCCTACACGAGCTCCGAGCAACGCGGGGAGCGCTCGCTGCGCGCCGTCCACGCCGCGCTGGACGCCGGTTCGACCCTGCTGGACACCGCCGACATGTACGGCCCGTTCACCAACGAACTGCTGATCGGCAGGGCGCTGAAGGAGCGGCGCGCGGAGGCCTTCGTGTCGACCAAGGCGGGGCTCCTCGTCGGGGACCAGCACATCGTCGCCAACGGCCGCCCCGGGTACGTGAAACGCGCCTGCGACGCGTCGCTGCGCCGCCTGCAGACCGATGTGATCGACCTCTACCAGCTGCACCGTGCCGACCCCGAGGTGCCCGTCGAGGAGACCTGGGGCGCGATGGCCGAGCTGGTGTCGGCGGGCAAGGTGCGGGCGCTCGGGCTGTGTGCCGTCGGAGCGCGCGCCGGACGGCGCTCCGGCGCGGACGTGCACGCGCAAACGATCCGGCAGCTGGAGCGGGTCCAGCAGGTGTTCCCGGTGAGTGCGGTGGAGGCGGAGCTCTCGGTGTGGTCGCCGGAGGCGCTGGAGCGGCTGCTGCCGTGGTGCGAGGCGCGCGGGATCGGGTTCCTGGCGGCGATGCCGCTGGGGAACGGGTTCCTCACGGGGACGCTGACGCCCGGGCAGGGCTTCGAGGCGGACGACGTGCGGGCGCGCCATCCGCGGTTCACGGCGGAGATGATGGCCGCCAACCAGCCGGCGGTGGCGGGGCTGCGGCGGATCGCGGAGCGGCACGGGCCGGGGACGACGCCGGCGCGGGTGGCGCTGGCATGGGTGCTCGGGCAGGGGCGGCACGTGGTGCCGCTGCCGGGGACGAAGCGGCCCGAGTGGGCGGTGGAGAACGCGGGCGCCGCGGATCTGGAGCTGACGCCGCGGGACCTCACCGAGATCGCGTCGCTCCCGTCGGCGCAGGGTTCCTGGGACTGAGGACGGGATGCGGGAGGCGGCGCGGCCGGCCCGAGCGGGGCGGCGGCGTCCGGGAATGCACCGCCGCTTCCGTGGCGGGTCGCGCGAACGTACCGCCGAACGTTCTGGCGAACGTTCTGGGGAAGATCGGGAACCTCCGGGCGGGCTGCGGTGTAAGAACAGTAGTCAGGCAGTTCACCCGGCTCGCCGGGCAGCGCAAGCAGCCGTCGAAGGGATCACCACCGTGCACCGTCCTGCGTTGACGGCCGTCGTGGCCGCCGCCGTGCTCTTTCTCACGGCCGGGTGCTCCTCCGGCGACGGGAGGCATCCGGCGGGCAGTGCCGGGCCGTCGTCGGACCGGACCGCCTCCCCCACCGGCGGCTCGCCCAGCGCCTCCCCCGCCCCCTCCGGGCCTCCGGCGAAGGGTTCGGTGAAGGTGGTCTCGACCCTGACGGAAGGGCTGCAGTCCCCTTGGGGCGTGGCGGCCCTGCCCGGCGGGGATCTGCTGGTGGCCTCGCGCGACGAGGGCACGATCACCCGCGTGTCGGCGGACGGGGGCAAGCAGACCGAGATCGGCTCCGTGCCGGGCGTCGCCCCCGGCGGGGAGGGCGGTCTGCTGGGCCTCGCGGTCTCCCCCTCGTTCGCCTCGGACCAGCAGGTCTACGCGTACTTCACCACCGCGTCCGACAACCGCATCGCCCGCATGCTGTACGACGAGCGGAAGCCCCCCGGCCAGCAGCTGGGCGCGCCGGACACGGTGCTCCGCGGCATCCCCAAGGGGGTCATCCACAACGGCGGGCGGATCGCCTTCGGCCCGGACAAGATGCTCTACGCGGGCACGGGCGAGACGGGTGAGACGGGTCTCGCGCAGGACAAGGAGTCGCTGGGCGGCAAGATCCTGCGGATGACCCCGGACGGTCAGCCGGTCCACGGCAATCCGGAGGCCGACTCGGTGGTCTATTCGTACGGGCACCGCAATGTGCAGGGCCTCGCCTGGGACTCCGAGAAGCGGCTGTGGGCGGCCGAGTTCGGGCAGAACACCTGGGACGAGCTCAATCTGGTCGAGCCGGGGAAGAACTACGGCTGGCCCGCGGCGGAGGGCAAGGCGGGCAAGGCGGGCTTCGTCGACCCGGTGGCGCAGTGGCGGACGGCGGACGCCTCGCCGAGCGGTATCGCCTATGCCGAGGGGTCGATCTGGATGGCCGGTCTGCGGGGCGAGCGGCTGTGGCGGATCCCCCTGTCCGGCGCGGAACCTTCCGCCGAGCCCCAGCCGTTCCTCGAGGAGGAGTACGGCCGTCTGCGCACCGTGCTGTCGGCGGGCGGGAACCAGGTCTGGCTGGTCACCAGCGAGACGGACAACCGGGGCACGCCCGAGCCCGGTGACGACAGGATCCTCCGGCTGGAGGTGGGATAGGAGGCGGCCGGTCCGTGTTCCACACCTTCGACGAGTTCTTCGCCCCGGGCCGCAGACATACCGACGAGGAGCGGCAGCGCCTGGCGCTGACCCGGGCCGACGTCGGGGACGGCGACCCGGGCAGCGGCCCCATAGACCTGGCGTCGGGGCGCGTCACGATCCGGGTTCCGCAGGGACCGCCGTCCCCTGCGGACGAGGCTCCGTCCCGCCCGGAAGACCCGGACCCGTGACCCGCCGCAGGCGGTGCGGCATGGCCGCTGCTTCACCCCCGGCCGGAGTGGGTGGTTCACGGCTTCTGCCGTTGCCCTCGACGTGAGCGGCGGCGCGGCGGGCGTGTCTGAGGTACCCCCGGGACCGGCTGCCGAGCACCCCGCAACAGCCGGGCCTACGGCTCGTACACGTACGGCGTCGTCGTCGCCAGGGCGGCGAAGCCGAGGCGTTCGAGGATGGGGCCGCTGTCGTCGGACGCGTCGACCTGCAGGTACCGGACGCCCCGGCGCGCCGCGGCCGCGGCCCGGTGGGCGACCAGGGCGCGGTAGATGCCGCGGCCGCGCCACTCGGGGTGGGTCCCGCCGCCCCACAGACCGGCGAAGTCGGTGCCGGGCGTGAACTCGATCCGGGCCGCGCAGACCGGCAGGTCGCCCGCCATCGCGACGGTCATGAGGACCGTGTCCGGCGTCTGGGCGAGCTGGGCGAGGAGCTGCTGCCTCAGCCGGGTGCCGTCCGTGCCGAACGCCCTGTCGTGGACCCACATCGTCAGCTCGACGCCCGCCGGGCCGGTGACCGCCTCCAGCCGTACGCCGTCCGGCAGTTCGGGGACAGCGGGCAGCCCGGACGTCTCGGCGACGAGCAGGGTCTCCTCGGGCTCGGGCCTGAAGCCGGCCGCGAGGAGCCGGCCGGCGAGGTCCCGCGGTGCGTCGTGGCTGTAGAGCTTCCATTCGAAGGCGAGGCGGCGCTCGGCGAAGTACCGCACCTGTTCCGCGATCTCGGCGTCCGCCGTGTCCGCCGTCAGGTCCGACCAGAGGACGCCGCTCCAGTCGCCGCCGGCCCCGACCTGCCGGACGACGCGGCCGGAGCGTTCGGTCAGGGGCCCGGTGGCACCGGGTGTGGTGGTACGGCGGCGTATCTGGCGGTCGAAGAGCGCGAGCACGGCTGTGTGATCCATGCGCGCATTGGAGCAGTCGGCCGCCCGCGGCGGCCAGCGCTTTTCCGGCGACACGGGGCTCGGCATCGCACGGCGTGGCGCGGGACGGGGCGGGGCGGGGTCACACGGCGTGGCGCGAGGCAGGGCGGGTTGGGGTCACGGGCGTGACGCAAGGCGGGGCGGGGGCCGTGGCGCGGGACGGGGCGGGCCGCCCTCACGAGGCCCGCCGGAAGGTCGCTCGGCCGCTACGCGGCGGAGGCCCGCCGCTCACGCCATTCCGGCGCCAGGATCGACCAGGTCTCCATGTCGTGCCGGGCGCCGCGGTAGGCGTAACTCTCGCGCAGCACACCCTCGTACGTCATCCCCAGCCGCTGGG
Source organism: Streptomyces sp. NPDC002867 (assembly GCF_053591895.1). Classification (NCBI taxonomy): domain Bacteria; kingdom Bacillati; phylum Actinomycetota; class Actinomycetes; order Kitasatosporales; family Streptomycetaceae; genus Streptomyces; species Streptomyces sp. NPDC002867. Next base: position 76,706 of record NZ_JBSFUR010000022.1, read on the forward strand.
CGACGGCGATGCTGGGCTTGTTGGCGGAGGAGACCTGCCATTCGACGCGGTGCATGCCGCGCTGCCCGACCGCCCAGTCGATGATCACCCGCACCGCGCGGGTGACGAGCCCGCGGCCCGCCGCCGACGGCTCCAGCCAGCAGCCGGCCTCGCAACTGCCCATGGCCAGGTCGAAGGTGCGGAAGAGCACGCCGCCGACCAGGGTGCCGTCCAGCCAGATGCCGTAGACGCGCCCGGTGTCGGCCGCCGCCTTGTCCGCGTAGGACTGGAGGAACGCGCGGGCGGATGCCAGGTCCGCGGCGGCGTCGGGCAGTCCGACGTACCGGCCGATGAACTCGCGGCCCCGTTCTATGTGCGCGAAGAACTCCTCGGCCTGCCACGGCTCCAGGGGGCGCAGTTCGGCTCCGTCATCGCCCAGGCTTACCGCGAACACTGTGCTCCTCGGGGATCAGGGCACGAGTTCGCCTTGATCGCCCGTGCGCTGCACGGGGATCTTCGCACGCGCGGCGTCGCGGCACTCCGGCTTTTCGATGCTGATGCGCGGCAGCCGGCGGTCCATCCAGCGGGGCAGCCACCAGTTCGCCCCGCCGAGCATGTGCATGAGGGCGGGGACGAGCAGGGTGCGCAGGACGAAGGCGTCCAGGGCGACGGCGGCGGCGAGGCCGATGCCGAACATCGCGATGACGCGGTCGCCGCTGAGGACGAAGGCGAGGAAGACCGAGATCATGATCACGGCAGCGGAGTTGATGACGCGGCTGGTCTCGGCGAGGCCGACCCGTACGGCGCGCCGGTTGTCCCCGGTCTCCAGCCACTCCTCGTACATCCGGCTGACCAGGAACACCTGGTAGTCCATGGAGAGCCCGAAGAGCACCGACACCATGATCACGGGCAGGAACGGCTCGATGGGGCCGGCGCTGCCGAGGCCGAGCAGTTCGCTGCCCCAGCCCCATTGGAAGATCGCGACGACGACGCCGAAGGCGGAGGCGACGGCGGCGACGTTCATCGCGGCGGCCTTGAGCGGGATGCCGAGGGAGCGGAAGGCGAGCAGCAGGAGCAGGCAGCCGAGTGCGATGACGACGCCGACGAACAGGGGCAGCTTGCCGACGATGATCTCCGCGAAGTCGTCGTAGCTCGCGGTCACTCCGCCGACGTGGGCCGTCAGGGAGCTGCCCTGTTCGGCGGCCGGGAGGATGTCGTCGCGCAGCCGGTCGACGAGTTCGCTGGTCTCCCGGGACTGCGGCGAGGTGTCCGGCACGACGGTGAGGAGCGCGGTGTCGCCGCTGCCGTTGTACGCGACGGGGCCGGCGGACGCGATGCCGTCGGTGGCGCGCAGGGTCTGGGCCAGCCGGTCCATGGCGAGTTCGTCGTCGGCGCCGTCGAGGGAGGCGACGACGGTGAGGGGCCCGTTGACGCCCGGCCCGAAGCCGTCGGCGAGCAGGTCGTACGCCTGGCGTGTGGTGGCCGTCGCAGGACCGTTGCCCTGGTCCGAGGTGCCGAGGCGGAGCGAGAGGGTCGGCAGGGCGAGCACGAGCATCACGACGGCGGCGACGGCGCCCAGCGGCTTGGGGTGGCGTTCGACGAACGCGGACCAGCGGGAGGCGAGGCCGGTGGGCAGTTCGGGCCGGGGGCCGCGCCTGGCGAGCCGGCGGCGCTCGCGGCCGCTCAGGGCGCGCGTTCCGATGAACGAGAGCAGGGCGGGCAGCAGGGTCACGGACGCGGCGACCGTGAGGACGACGGTCAGGGACGCGGCGATCGCGACCCCGTTGAGGAAGCCCAGGCGCAGTGTCAGCATGCCGAGGAGGGCGATGCAGACGGTGGCTCCGGCGAAGACGACGGCACGGCCGGTGGTGGCCACGGCCTCGCGCGCCGCCTCGGCGACCGGGAGCCCTCGTTTGAGGCCCTTGCGGTGTCTGGTGACGATGAACAGCGCGTAGTCGATGCCGACGCCGAGGCCGATGAGCAGGCCGAGCATGGGCGCGAAGTCGGCCACCGGCATCACGTGGCCGAGGAGCACGATGCCCGCGTACGCGGTCCCGACCGAGACGAGCGCGGTGGCGATGGGCAGCAGGCTGGCGGCGAGTGAGCCGAACGCGAGCAGGAGGACCACGGCGGCGACGGCCACGCCGACGATCTCGGCCGTGTGGCCGCCGGGCGCCTCGGTCAGGGCGACGGCGCCGCCGCCGAGCTCCACCCGCAGGTCGCCCTCCTCCGCCGCCTTCGCGGTGTCGACGAGTGCGCGCGCCTGGGACTCGGGGATGTCGTCGGCGTGTGCGTCGAAGGTGACGACGGCGTACGCGGTGCGCCCGTCGGCGCTGATCTGTGCCACGCCCTGGCTGCCGTAGGGGCCGGTGACGGAGGCTATGCCGTCGAGGCCGGCGACGCGGTCGAGCATCGCGGACACGCGCTGCTCGACGGCCGGGGAGCGGACGCTGCCTTCCTCGGTGTGCCACACGACGGTGTCGGTGTCACCGACGCGGCCGTGGAAGCCCTCCTCCAGCAGGTCGGTGGCGCGGCCGGACTCCGTGCCCGGGACGTCGTAGTCGTTGGAGTACGCGGACCCCGCGATGCTCGCGCCCGTTGCGGTGCCCCCGAGGGCGAGGAGCCAGAGCAGGACGACGACGAGTCGGTGCCCGACGCACCACCGGGCGATAGCTGACACCGACCTGCTCCCTGAGTGGTTCGTGGATCTTTGACCGGGAACAGCCCGCAAAGAACTCATGATCTGCGAGGAATACTCTCGCAGGCAATCGTGATCCTTTGCCCGTTTCGTGTCGTTGCTCACACAGGTGCGCGGAAGCGGGATGATCTTCCCTTCCCGCCTCCGAGCACCGCGTGCGCGTACCGCGCGATGGGCGGCCCGAGGCCGCGTGGGTCAGCCGGAGACGCTGGCGCGCCCGTTCTCGATGTGGCCCATCAGCCTGCGGCGGAAGCCCTCGTCGCCGTCGGCGGTCACCTCGATGTCGTACCAGCCGTGCGCGTCGGCGGCGGAGTGCACCACCGTGCGGCTGCGGCCCGCCTTGACCGTGACGCTGCGGGTCCACGTGCGCAGGTCGGCCTCGTCGACGTAGCCGAGCGGGCGGACGGTGAAGGTGACGGGCTCGCTGCCGTGGTTGCGGAGCGTGAGGTGCACATCGCGGTCGTGGTGGTCGATGTGCGAGGTGACCTCGGCGGCTCCCCGGGCCCGCCCGGCGAACTCCCGACGGAAGCCGTTGGGGCCGGTGACGGTGAAGCGGTAGTGGTCACCGGTGAGGGGCACGCTCCACTGCGCCTCCCCCTTCACGTCCGTGTGCTGCGGTATGTCGAACTCGCCTGCGTACGGGTAGAGCGCGAAGTGCGCGCTCGCGCGCCCGGTGTTGCGCAGCGCCACCGTGACCGTCTCACCGTCCGTCGTCCCGTGCGCGTCGGGCTGGTAGGGCAGCGGGCGCGCCGGGCGGGTGCCGGGCTCCTGGACCGGCATGTGCTGTTCCGCCGGCGGCACCGGACGCCAGCGCCCCGTGAAGGGGGGGACCGGTCCCGGCTGCTCGACCTCCGGCTGCGGCCTGCCGCGCCCGAAGTCGAACGCCGAGGTGAGGTCGCCGGTGACCGTGCGCCGCCAGGGCGTGATGTTGGGCTCCTCGATGCCGGTCCACTTCTCCAGCAGCCTGATCACCGACGTGTGGTCGAAGACCTCGGAGCAGACGTAGCCGCCGACCGACCAGGGCGAGACGACGAGCATCGGCACCCGGATGCCGAGACCCGTGGGCAGCCCCTGCCAGCGCTCCTCGGTGGTGTCGGCCGGCGGCACGGGCGGCGGGACATGGTCGAAGAAGCCGTCGTTCTCGTCGTAGTTGATCAGGAGGACGGTGTGCCGCCACACCTCGGGGTGCGAGGCGAGCGCGTCGAGCACCTTGTAGACGAGCGACGCGGAGGCGATCGGCGAGGACGAGCCGGGGTGCTCGGAGTCGACGGCGGACGGCACGAGGTAGGAGACCTCGGGCAGCGTGCCCGCGGCGACGTCGGCCCGGAAGGCGTCGGCGAGCCGGCCCGTCTCCACCCGGCGCAGGCCGCGCTCGAAGAGGGAGCGCTCGGCGTCGGTGAGGGTCCTCACGCCCTCCTCGAGCGCGGCGAGCAGCCGGTCGCGCTCGGCGGCGTCCGCGGTCCCGCGCACCTTCGCGTAGAAGGCCTCCATGTACGTGAAGTCACCGGCCTTCGCCAGCGCCTTGCGCGCGATCTTCTTGAACGTGGTGAAGAACTCGATGTTGTTGTCGGTGAAGTTCTCCCACTCCGTGTACGTCTTCCAGGTGCGGCCCGCCTTCTCCAGCCGTTCCGCGTACGTCGGCCACGGGTAGCCGGGGTGGGTGCCCTCGGCGTACGCGGCGTTCGTCACGGCGCGGCGGCCGTCGGCCTCGTAACCGGTCCAGCCGCTCCACAGGTGGTTGCGGTTGGGGCTCGTCGAGGTGTGGGTGGAGGAGTGGTAGGCGTCGCAGATGGTGAACGTGTCCGCGAGTTCGTAGTGCAGCGGCAGGTCGCGGCGGTCGTAGTACGCCATGGTGGCCGCGGTCTTGGCCGTGATCCAGCCGTCCATCCAGCCGCTCCGCCAGGCCTTCGCGCCACCGGTCCACGAGTGGTCGAGGTCGCCGATGTACTGGAGGTCCTTCTTCTGGGCCTCGGCCGCGTCGCGGACGGGGAAGGGCAGAACCGTGCCCTTCGGTCCCGGCTGCTCGAAGACCGGCTTGCCGGAGGGCAGTTGGACGGCGTTGCGGTCACCGAAGCCGCGAACGCCGCGCAGGGTGCCGAAGTAGTGGTCGAAGGAACGGTTCTCCTGCATCAGGATCACCACGTGCTTCACAGCGCGCAGGCCGCCCGTGGGCGGTTCGGCGGCCAGTGCGGCCTGGAGGGACGGCGGCAGCAACGAGCCGACGGCGGCGGCGCCGACGGCTCCTCCCCCGAGTGCGAGCATCCTTCTGCGTGAGATTTCCGGTGACATGCCCGACCTCTTCGTCGACGACCAATGGTTCTGCTGCGATCCATTGAATGGTTACGGCCGGGACGGTAGTGAGAGGGGATGTCGAGGAGAAGGCCTGGTGACGACTCCGTGGTGAACGTCCAAGAAGCCGCGCCGGGAGTCCAAGCGAGATCCGGCCAGCGGAACCCGGTCCGAGAAGAACCGCCCAGGCGCCCGGAGACCGGCCTGCGGCAAAAATCGGCCTCGGTCGGCAAGACCGCCGGAATTGTCGGTGGGCCCTGGCACCATGGCCGACATGGACTACAGGGGGATCGATCAGACGGCACTGACGCCCGCGGACGCGGCGGAGTTCGCCCGCATGCTCCACGACGCGCCCGGCCCTCATCTGGGCCGCGCCCCCGTCCCGGTGCTCGTGCACGGCCCAGGCGCCCTGCTCGCCGAGCGCCGCGAGGCGTTCCGCGGGGTGTACGAGACGATCACGGCCCGGATAGGCCAGCCGACGCTCTACGGCGGTTCGTCACAGGGGCCCAGCGTCCGCTGGCGGGACGGGCACCGGCTGGTGCTCCTGGCGGGTGACCACCGGCAGGTGGGGCTGTCGGTCCACGAGACGGAGGCCCTGGAGGACGAGGAGCACCGCGCGTTCGAGTGGGGCGGGGCCTGGACGGGCGACGAGCCGCACGGGCCCGACCTCCTGCCGTACGTATGGCAGTTGGACCGCAGCGGCCCGGGCGAGCGCCCCCTCGCGCGGCCCGGCGGCCGGCTCGCCCCGACCCTGGAGCACTTCCGGACCGGGCTCGAACTGCTCCTCGCGGCATGGGTGGAGCAGCTGCCCGTGCAGGTGGGCACCGACTGGGCCAGCTTCTGCGTGACCAGCTCCGCCGACCGCGGCCGCCGGATCCTCGTGTCGTACAGCATCGAGGACGGGCTGTACGCGTCGGTCGACGACCGCGACGGGGAGGACGGCGAGGAGCGGGCCCACCTGATGCTGGCCCGCGGCTGGCAGTCACGCGACCGGGGCTGGTGGCAGACGGAGTTCACCGAGCCGGAGCGGGAACACGCGGCCGCGCTCGCCCACTTGGTGGTGGCCGAGCTGCGGGCCCGCGGCACGACGGAGCCGGAGGAGCTGCGGGCCCGGGACGTCAGCTGCAAGGACCGCGGCGAGATGTGGCTGCCCGGCCTCGGCATACGTCACTGACGCTCCCCGCTGCCCTCAGGCGCCGAGAAGTCCGGTGGCCGGGTCGAGCCGGCCCGTCAGCGGCTGGAGGTCGTTCGGCACGCCGGCGAGGCGGTTGAGCCCCGTGAGCTGCTCGGAGGGCGCGGGCAGGTCCTCGCGGTGCTCGGGTGCGACCGATTCGGTGGAGAGGGCGTCGAGTTCGTCCGTCACCGAGAGGGACGTCGGGCCGTCGAGGGGAGCGGCGCTCGCGGCGGGTGCGGCGAGCGCGGAGGCGCCGGTGGCGAGGGCGAGGGCGGCGAGTACGCGGTGTGCGGTTGTCATGCCGTGAGCAACGCGGCGCGCAATCATGGGTCACGGCCCGGCCCGGCCGCTCACCCGTGCGGCACGGCTCCCACGGGGCCCCAGGGCGGTGCCACGGCCACCGGGGCACAGGTGGCTCGCCGCCGGACCCGGCCCACGGCCGGGCCCGCGCCGCGGGTTGGCTCCGGACGTGCGGGGAGGGCGGCACGTCGTGCGTGCCGCCCTCCGACCGGACAGGGGCGTCAGCCCTCGACGCCCAGCTTCTCCAGGATCAGCTCCTTGACGCGCGCCGCGTCCGCCTGGCCGCGGGTCGTCTTCATGACCGCGCCCACGAGCGCGCCCACCGCCGCGACCTTGCCGCCGCGGATCTTGTCCGCGATCGCCGCGTTGCCCGCGATCGCCTCGTCGACGGCCGCGCCGAGCGCGCCCTCGTCCGAGACGACCTTCAGACCGCGCTTCTCGACGACCTGGTCCGGGTCGCCCTCGCCGGCGAGGACGCCCTCGATGACCTGGCGGGCCAGCTTGTCGTTGAGGTCACCGGCCGCGACCAGCGCCGTCACGCGGGCGACCTGCGCCGGCGTGATGGGGAGCGAGGACAGGTCCACACCCTGCTCGTTGGCGTTGCGCGCCAGTTCGCCCATCCACCACTTGCGCGCCGCGGCCGCGTCGGCGCCCGCGTCGGTCGTGGCGACGATCAGGTCGACCGCGCCCGCGTTGAGGATGGACTGCATGTCGTGCTCGGAGATGCCCCACTCCTCGCGCAGCCGGTTGCGGCGCACGCGCGGCAGCTCGGGGAGCCCGGCACGCAGTTCCTCGACCCACTCGCGGGCCGGGGCAACCGGCACGAGGTCCGGCTCGGGGAAGTAGCGGTAGTCCTCCGCCTCCTCCTTCACACGGCCCGACGTGGTGGAGCCGTCGTCCTCGTGGAAGTGGCGGGTCTCCTGGACGATCGTGCCGCCGGACGAGAGCACCGCGGCGTGCCGCTGGATCTCGTACCGGGCCGCACGCTCGACGCTGCGCAGCGAGTTGACGTTCTTCGTCTCGGAGCGCGTACCGAACGCGGACGAACCCTTCGGCATCAGCGAGAGGTTCACGTCGCACCGCATCTGGCCCATCTCCATGCGCGCCTCGGAGACGTCCAGCGCCCTGATGAGCTCACGCAGCTCGGCCACGTACGCCTTGGCGACCTCGGGGGCGCGCTCACCCGCGCCGACGATCGGCTTGGTGACGATCTCGATCAGCGGAATGCCGGCGCGGTTGTAGTCGAGCAGGGAGTGGGACGCGCCGTGGATACGGCCCGTGGCACCGCCGACGTGCGTCGACTTGCCGGTGTCCTCCTCCATGTGCGCGCGCTCGATTTCGACGCGGAAGACCTCGCCGTCCTCCAGCTGGACGTCCAGATAGCCGTTGAAGGCGATCGGCTCGTCGTACTGGGAGGTCTGGAAGTTCTTCGGCATGTCCGGATAGAAGTAGTTCTTCCGGGCGAAGCGGCACCACTCGGCAATCTCGCAGTGCAGCGCGAGGCCGATCTTGACGGCCGACTCGACGGCGGTCGCGTTGACGACCGGGAGGGAGCCGGGCATGCCGAGGCAGGTGGGACAGGTCTGCGAGTTGGGCTCGGCGCCCAGCTCCGTGGAGCACCCGCAGAACATCTTGGTCTTGGTGCCGAGCTCGACATGGACCTCCAGGCCCATGACGGGGTCGTAGGACGCGAGGGCGTCCTCGTACGACACCAGTTCAGTGACGGTCACGATGAAACTTTCCCTCTCAGCCCAGCAGAACGTCGTCGTCGCCGAGCCGCTTCAGCTCGCGGTAGAGGATGGCCAGACCGGTGACGATGGCGGCGGCGGACACGGCGGCGTCGACGAGCCGCAGGAGGTCACCGTCCTCGCGGGCCAGCTTGGCCTGCTTGGCGACGCTGATCGCCCCGAAGGCGGTGGTGCCCAGCGACACGTACAGCCCGGTCTTGGACTTCTTGAAGTTCTTGGCCTTCTTTGCCATGGCACTCACAGCGACGGAGCCTCCTCAAGCAGCGGGTGCCCCCAGCGTTCCACGAACGCCGCCTCGACGGCGGCACCGACCTTGTACAGCCGGTCGTCCTTCATGGCCGGGGCGATGATCTGCAGGCCGACGGGCAGGCCGTCCTCCGGTGCGAGACCGCAGGGCAGCGACATGGCCGCGTTGCCGGCCAGGTTGGTCGGGATGGTGCACAGGTCCGCGAGGTACATCGCCATCGGGTCGTCGGCCCGCTCGCCGATCGGGAAGGCCGTGGTCGGCGTCGTCGGGGAGACGATGACGTCGACGCTCTCGAACGCCTTCTCGAAGTCGCGCGTGATGAGCGTGCGGACCTTCTGCGCGGAGCCGTAGTACGCGTCGTAGTAGCCGGAGCTGAGCGCGTACGTGCCGAGCATGATGCGGCGCTTGACCTCGGGGCCGAAGCCGGCCTCGCGGGTGAGCGCGGTGACGTCCTCCGCGGACTTCGTGCCGTCGTCGCCGACGCGCAGGCCGTAGCGCATCGCGTCGAAGCGGGCGAGGTTCGAGGAGCACTCGGACGGCGCGATCAGGTAGTACGCGGCGAGTGCCAGGTCGAAGGACGGGCAGTCCAGCTCGACGATCTCGGCCCCGAGCTCCTTCAGCAGCTCGACGGACTCGTCGAAGCGCTGCAGGACACCGGCTTGGTAGCCCTCGCCGCGGAACTGCTTGACGATGCCGACGCGCATGCCCTGGACGGAGCCGTTGCGGGCAGCCTCGACGACCGGCGGGACCGGGGCGTCGATGGACGTCGAGTCGAGCGGGTCGTGACCGGCGATGACCTCGTGCAGCAGGGCCGCGTCCAGGACCGTACGGGCACAGGGGCCGCCCTGGTCGAGGGACGAGGAGAAGGCCACCATCCCGTAGCGGGACACGCCGCCGTAGGTCGGCTTGACGCCGACGGTCGCGGTGACGGCGGCGGGCTGACGGATCGATCCGCCGGTGTCCGTACCGATGGCGAGCGGGGCCTGGAAGGCGGCCAGCGCGGCGGCCGAACCGCCGCCGGAGCCGCCCGGGATACGGGTCAGGTCCCAGGGGTTGCCCGTCGGGCCGTACGCGCTGTTCTCGGTCGAGGACCCCATGGCGAATTCGTCCATGTTGGTCTTGCCGAGGATGACGACGTCGGCGGCCTTGAGCTTCTTGGTCAGGGTCGCGTCGTACGGCGGGATCCAGCCCTCGAGGATCTTGGACCCGACGGTGGTCGGGATGCCCTCGGTGGTGAAGATGTCCTTGAGCGCGAGCGGCACGCCGGCGAGCGGGCCGAGCTTCTCGCCCTTGGCCCGCTTCTCGTCGACGGCGCGGGCCTGCGCTAGGGCGCCCTCGCGGTCGACGTAGAGGAAGGCGTTGACCTTCTCGTCGACGGCGTCGATACGGGCCAGGTGGGCCTCGGTGACCTCGACGGCCGTGAGCTCGCCCGCGGCGATCTTCTCGGCGGTCTCGGCGGCGGTGAGCCTGATGCAGCTCTCGATTGTGTTCTTGGCCGTCATGTGATTAGTCCTCCCCCAGGATCTGCGGCACCTTGAAACGCTGCTGCTCCTGGGCCGGGGCGCCGGAGAGCGCCTGCTCGGGGGTGAGCGACGGACGGACCTCGTCCGCGCGCATGACGTTGGTCAGCGGCAGCGGGTGGGAGGTCGGGGGTACGTCTTGGTCGGCGACCTCGGAGACGCGGGCGACCGCGCCGATGATGTCGTCGAGCTGTCCGGCGAAGTGGTCGAGCTCTTCGTCCTTCAACTCGAGACGCGCCAGCCGGGCGAGGTGGGCGACCTCCTCGCGCGTGATGCCAGGCATGCAGCGATCCTCAGGGGTGAGTGTGATGGTTTTGGCCCAATCCTATGGGGCGGGGCGGGGTGACCGTGAAACGGTTTGCCTCCGGGACGCCCGGCCCCCGGCTCCCGGGTCCGCATCACGCCGCCGCCGACGCCTGGCCCGGGGTGCGGGACAGGGCCGGCCGGCCGGCCGGGCCACGCCGCGCACCCGGCCCCGTTGCCCCTGCCCCGCGCCCGCGAGCAGCACCCCTCCGGACCGGCCTCCGGCGACGCGAGACCGCCACGTCGTGCGGCCCCGGCCTACGGGACCGCGTGGCCCGGTGTGCGGTTCGCGCCGTTCGGCGACGGAGGACGTTCGCCCGCCGGGAGCGCCGGGCGGTGCCAGCCCCGCTCCCCCCGGGCCAGCAGCCACGCCGTCGTCTCCTGGGGCGGCATCGCCGCCGCCACCAGCCACCCCTGCACCGCGTCGCAGCCCAGGTCCCGCAGCCGCTCCCACGTCTCGTCGTCCTCGACGCCCTCCGCGACGACGAGCAGGCCGAGCGAGTGGGCGAGGTCCACGGTGCACCGGACGATCTCCGCGTCCTCGGTGTCCACGGCGAGCCGCGCCACGAAGGACCGGTCGATCTTCAGCTCGCTGACCGGGAGCCGGCGCAGGTGCACCAGCGAGGAGTAGCCCGTGCCGAAGTCGTCGAGGGACATCTTCACGCCGTGGTCGGCGAGCCCGGCCAGCGTGTCGGCGGCCCTCTGCGGATCCTCCAGGAGCACGTGCTCCGTTATCTCCAGCTGGAGCGCCCCCGGCGGGACCCCGTGCCGCGCGAGCCGCGCGGCGACCGCGCCGGCGAAGCCGGGGGTGTGGACGTCGCGGGGGGAGACGTTGACGGCGACAGGGACCGTGAGCCCCTGGGCCCGCCACTGCGCGACCTGCGCGAGAGCCGTCTCCAGGACGTACTCCGTCAGGTGGGGCATCAGGCCCGAGGACTCGGCGATGGCGATGAACTCGTCCGGCGGGACCCGCCCCCGCTCCGGGTGCACCCAGCGCACCAGTGCCTCCAGCCCCGAGACGTGCCCGTCGAAGCGGACCTTGGGCTGGTAGTGCAGCTCGACATCGCCCGCGTCCAGCGCGCGGCGCAGATCGCCGAGGAGGCCGAGCCGGTCGGGAGTGTTGCTGTCCCGCTTCGACTCGTACACCTCGACGCCCGTGCGGTCCCGCTTCGCCTGGTACATCGCGACGTCCGCGCGGCGCAGCAGTCCCTCGGCGTCGAGGGCGTGGTCGGGGAAGACGGCGAGTCCGGCGCTCGCCTCCAGCACGAGGGTGAGCCCGTCCAGGTCGAGCGGCGAGGACAGTTCGGCGACGAGATGACGGGCGACGCGCTGCGCGCTGGTCGTGGAGTCGGCCGTGGGCAGCAGGACGGCGAACTCGTCGCCGCCGAGCCGTGCCGCCTCGGCCCCGCGCGGCAGCGCGAGCCGCAGCCTCTCGGCGATCTGGAGCAACAGCCTGTCGCCCGCGAGATGGCCGAGGGTGTCGTTGACCGCCCGGAAGCGGTCGAGGTCGATGAGGACGAGTGCGGAGCGCGCGCCGGAGCTCTCGGCGTCCTCCAGCGCGGACCAGGTGCGCTCCAGCAGCCACTGACGGTTGGGCAGCCCGGTGAGCGGGTCGCGCAGTTGCTCCTCGGCCCGGGCCCTGGCGATCCACAGGGTGGAGTCGAGCGCGATCAGCGGTACGGCGAACAGCGGCAGGAGCACGGGCATGGCCACGGTGACGACGCTGATGAGCGGGGCGATGCCGACGAGGGCGAGGGCGACCAGGCCCTGCCGAAGGAGGGCGGTGCGGGCGACGGTGGGCAGTCCGCCGCCCTGCGGGGCGAGGACGTACCACAACAGGAGCCGGGTGACGGCGAGGTAGGCGGTGGCGACGAGCATGACCTCGGGCGCCGCCTCGACTTCCCAGCCCAGCGGATCCCATGGCTCCTCGACACTGGGGACGACTCCGAAGGCGGCGAGCGCGAGCGCCGCGGCGCCGATCCCCAGGATGTCGACGGCGCCGTGCAACAGGCCCTGGCGCCATCTGCCCCGGCACGCGGCGCCGACGAGGGCGACGACCGAGAGACTGACGAGCCCGGCGGGCACCCAGCCGAACAGCAGCAGGACGGCCAGGGTGAGCGCGGCCCCCGAGCCGGTCCCGCCCCACCAGCGGTCGCGGCCGAGTGCCACGAGATGGCCGACGATGATCCCGGTGAGCAGCGCGAGGGACCAGCCCTCGGTGGAACCGGGGAACAGGGCGTGTCCTTCGCGTACGGTGGTGACGACTCCGGTCACGAGCACGAGTGCGGCGGCCGCGACGACGGCCGCGGGCAGCCCGGGGGTCCGGCCCACCAGGGCCGCGAATGCACGCGGCCGTGGGGCCGGGGCGGCGCTCTCGGTCGGTTTCATTCCCGTCCCTCTCACAGCCGGCGGTGCCGATGCGGTCCTGCCCCGTCGATCCTGCCGGGCCTGATCGAACAGGACGGGGCCGGGCGATGGCTCCCGTTGTCATGCCACCACGACTGAAATCCCACCACGCAGCCGTGCACGACAGGCGCACATCTCAACAGTAGGCCGCAGGAGGCTCGGACGGGCAGCGCTCTACAGCTCTTGCCCGAATGCGACCCGACCACCCTTATCCATCTGGTATGCGCTGAACGGGTGACCTGTACTGGCCGTTCCACCGGCGCTCCACGCGTCGCTTTCCGGCCCTGCGCGCCCCTTCCGGGCTCCCCCGTGCGCCCCGGGATGAACCACCCATTTCCCTGCGTGTCATGCCTCTTCGGTCACAGCGGCCTCACGGGCCGCATCCGGGCCCTGCTCCAGCAGGACCGCGAAGCCCGCTTCGTCCAGCACGGGCACCTTCAGCTGCACGGCCTTGTCGTACTTCGACCCGGGGTTGTCACCGACCACCACGAAGCTGGTCTTCTTGGAAACGGAACCGGCCACTTTCGCACCGAGGCTCTGGAGCGCCTCTTTTGCGCCATCCCTCGTGTGGTGCTCCAGAGTGCCGGTGACGACGACCGTCAACCCCTCCAGCGGGCGCGGGCCTTCGTCCTCGCCGGTCGTCTCCGCCTCCAGCGGGACGCCCGCCGCACGCCACTTGCGCAGGATCTCGCGGTGCCAGTCCTCCGCGAACCACTCCTTGAGGGAGGCGGCGATGATCGGTCCCACGCCCTCGGTCGCGGCGAGCTCGGCCTCGGTGGCCTGCTCGATCCGCTCGATGGACGGGAACTCGCGGGCCAGGGCGGCGGCGGCGACCGGACCGACATGGCGGATGGACAGCCCGTTGAGGAAGCGGGCGAACGGGCGCCGCTTGGCGGCCTCGATGTTCTCCAGCATCGCGAGGGCGTTCTTCCTCGGGCCGCCCTCCTTGTTCGCGAAGACGGTGACGACCTTGTCCTCTCCGGTCTTCGGATCGCGCTTGGGCAGTCCGCTGTCCTGGTCGAGGACGTACGCCTTGATGGGCAGCAATTGCTCCACCGTGAGGTCGAACAGGTCGCCCTCGTCCTTCAGCGGCGGGTCGGCAGGCTCCAGCGGACGCGTCAGCGCGGCGGCGGCCACCTTGCCGAAGGCCTCGATGTCCAGGCACTCGCGGCCGGCGAGGTAGAAGAGGCGCTCGCGCAACTGGGCAGGGCAGGAACGGGCGTTGGGACAGCGGATGTCGACGTCGCCCTCCTTCATCGCCCGCAGCGGCGTCCCGCACTCGGGGCACTCGGCCGGCATGACGAACTCGCGCTCGGTGCCGTCCCGCAGGTCCACGACGGGCCCGAGGATCTCCGGGATGACATCGCCCGCCTTGCGCAGCACCACGGTGTCGCCGATGAGGACGCCCTTGGCCTTGACCACGTCCTGGTTGTGCAGGGTCGCGAACTCGACCTCGGAGCCGGCCACCGTGACCGGCTCCACCTGCGCGTACGGCGTGACCCGGCCGGTGCGGCCCACGCCCACGCGGATGTTGACCAGCTTGGTGTTGACCTCCTCCGGCGCGTACTTCCAGGCGATGGCCCAGCGCGGGGCGCGTGCGGTCGAGCCCAGCCTGCCCTGGAGCCGGATCTCGTCGAGCTTGACCACGACGCCGTCGATCTCGTGCTCCACGGAGTGGCGGTGCTCGCCGAAGTAGGCGATGAACTCCCGCACCTCGTCGAGTGAGCCCACGACCTTGTTGTGCCGGGCGACGGGCAGTCCCCATTCGCGCAGCAGGCCGTACGCCTCGGACAGCCGGTCGATGTCGAAGCCCTCGCGGGCCCCGATGCCGTGCACCACCATGTGGAGCGGCAGCTTGGCGGTGACCCTGGGGTCCTTCTGGCGCAGCGAACCCGAGGCGGAGTTGCGCGGGTTGGCGTACGGCTGCTCGCCCGCCGCCACACGGCGCTCGTTGAGCTCCTGGAACTTCTCCATCGGGAAGTAGACCTCGCCGCGGATCTCCACGAGGTCGGGGATGCGGTCGCCGCGCAGCCGCTCCGGGATCTCGGCGATGGTGCGCACGTTCGGTGTGATGTCCTCGCCGATGCGGCCGTCGCCCCGGGTCGCCGCGCGGGTGAGGCGGCCCTTCTCGTACGTGAGGTTGACCGCGAGGCCGTCGACCTTGAGCTCGCACAGGAAGTGGTAGCCGGGCGCGCCGACGTCGCGGGCGACGCGCTCGGCCCAGGCGGCCAGCCCGGCGTCGTCGAAGGCGTTGTCCAGGGAGAGCATGCGCTCGCGGTGCTCGACCTTGGTGAGCTCGGTCTCGTAGTCCCCGGAGACCTTCTGGGTCGGCGAGTCGGGGGTGCGCAGTGCCGGGTACTCCTCCTCGATCGCCTCCAGCGCGCGCATGAGCCGGTCGAACTCGGCGTCGGAGACGATCGGGGCGTCCTTCACGTAGTACCGGAAGCGGTGCTCCTCGACCTGCTCGGCGAGTTGGGCATGCTGCTCCCGCACATCGGCGGGCAGTGCCGTCTGCTGTTCGCCAGCCACCGTTTCGTCCTTCCGTCTGCCGTGCACCCGTTACTCAGGGTTGTCCGCGAGTGATCTCGCGGCCCGGACGCAGTGGGCGAGCGCCGCGCGTGCGTACGCGGGGGACGCGCCTGCGAGGCCGCAGGAGGGGGTGATCACGACCGACTCGGAGAGACTCCCCGGATTCAGCCCCAGCCTGCGCCACAGTGTCCGTACACCCTTGACGATATCGGCGCCCACCGACAATCCGGCCGATGCGGTGTCGGTGGAGGGGACGACGCCCGCGAAGAGCTTGGTACCGCCTTCGACGGCCTCGCCGATCGCCTCCTCCTCACGCTCGGTGAGCAGGCCGAAATCGAACGAGATCCCGTGCGCCCCGGCGCGGCGCAGCAGCGCGAACGGCACCTCGGGGGCACACGAGTGCACGACCACCGGACCGTCCGTGACCGCGACGACGTCGCGCAGCGCGCTCTCGACGATCTGGCGGTCCACGGCGCGGTGGGTGCGGTAGCCGCTCGCCGTGCGGATCTGCCCGCGCAGCACGGCGGTCAGGGACGGCTCGTCGAGCTGGAGCACGACCTGCGCGCCGGGCACCCTGCGGCGGACGTCGGCCAGGTGGCCGCGCAGTCCCTCGGCGAGCGATGCGACGAGGTCCCGGCAGGCGCCGGGGTCGCCCAGCGCGGCCTCGCCGCCGCGCAGTTCGAGGGACGCGGCGAGCGTCCAGGGGCCGACCGCCTGCACCTTGAGCGGGCCTTCGTACCCCTGCGTGAACTCCTCCAGCGCGTCCAGGTCCTCACCCAGCCAGGAGTGCGCGCGGCGGGTGTCGCGGCCGGGCCGGTCGCTGACCCGCCAGCCGCTGGGCTCGACATGGGCGTACATCTCGACGAGCAGCCCGATGGTCCGCCCGATCATGTCGGCGCCGGGCCCGCGGGCGGGCAGCTCGGCGAGGTACGGGAAGTCCTCGCAGGACCCGGTGACGGTCCGCGCGCTCTCGCGGGCGTCCGAGCCGGGCATGGACCCGATGCCGGTCGCCGCTCCCCAGGTGAAGTCCTGTTTCTCGCTCACTCGGGAAGCGTACGTGGCCCGTGCGGCTCCGGCGCGGGCCCGGTCCCCTCAGCGGCCCGGCCGCACGGTCAGGTCGTTGATCTCGGCGTCGCGCGGCAGGTCGAGGGCCGTGAGGATCGTCGTGGCGACCGACTCGGGGTCGATCCAGCGCTCCGGATCGTACTCCTTGCCCTCCTGGGCATGGACCTTGGCCTGCATCGGGCTCGCGGTGCGGCCCGGGTACACCGAGGTCACCCGCACCCCGGCCGCGTGCTCCTCGTGCCGCAGCGAGTCGGCCAGCGCCTTGAGGCCGTGCTTGGAGGCCGCGTAGGCGCCCCATTCGGCGTGGGCGTTCAGTCCGGCGCCGGAGTTGACGAAGACGACGTGGCCCCGGGCCACACGCAACTGGGGCAGGAAGAGGCGGGTCAGCTCGGCGGGCGCGATCAGGTTGACGTTCAGCTGGTGGCGCCACGTCTTGGGGGTCAGCTCGCCGACCGGGCCGAGGTCGACGATGCCGGCGCTGTGCAGAAGCGAGTCGATGCGGTCGGGCAGGGTCTGGTGGCCGAGCGCCCAGGAGATGCGGTCGGGGTCGTCCAGGTCGGCGACGAGGGTGCGGGCGCCGGGGAACCGCGCCGCGAACTCCTTGGCGCGGCCCGCGTCCCGTGCCACGAGGACGAGTTCGTCGCCCCGCTCGTGCAGCCTGCGGGCGACCGCCGCGCCGATGCCGGATCCCGCGCCGGTGATCAGATGTGTAGCCATGCCCGCCATGCTCGCACTAGCGGACGCCGAGGCTCTCCTCCAGGTAAGCCATGGCGGCCACTCCGTCCTCGGCGAAGAACACCAGGTCGGGCAGGGGAAGCGGCAGGAAGC
The DNA here is from genome assembly GCF_053591895.1 of Streptomyces sp. NPDC002867. Taxonomy (NCBI): domain Bacteria; kingdom Bacillati; phylum Actinomycetota; class Actinomycetes; order Kitasatosporales; family Streptomycetaceae; genus Streptomyces; species Streptomyces sp. NPDC002867. The sequence continues at coordinate 93,792 of NZ_JBSFUR010000022.1, forward strand.
CCTCGTCATCCATCCGCTGGAACTGCTCCTTCAGCCCGTCGTAGAAACCGGCCGCGTTCAGCAGGACCACGGGCTTCGTGTGGTGGCCGTGCTTCTTGAGCTCCAGGATCTCGGTGGCCTCATCCAGCGTCCCCGTGCCGCCGACCATGATGACGACCGCGTCGGACTTGGCCAGAAGCAGCGCCTTGCGTTCGGCGAGGTCCTTGGCGATGACCATCTCGTCGGCGGTGGCCCGCGCCTTGGCCTGCAGGAACTCCACCGACACGCCGACCAGCCGGCCGCCCGCCTCCTCGACCCCGTCCGCGACGACCTTCATCAGCCCGACGTCGGAGCCGCCCCACACCAGGGTGTGGCCGCCCTTGCCGATGAGTTCGGCGAACTCGCGCGCGGGGCGGGTGTAGCGCTCGTCGAGCTCGGCGGCGGAGAGGAAGACGCAGATGTTCATGCGCCCACCGTACGGGCCCGGAGGGTCTCCGGAAATTCCTTCGCCGCCACCGATGAGATGCACCCGGCGGCCCCGTCTGCCCTCTCATGGAGAACTCGAGCAGGACGCTCAACAGGACCGAATCGGCGGACGGTACGCGCATCGTCTACGAACAGCGCGGCGACGGAACGGCGTTGGTCCTGGTCGGCGGGGCGCTGTGCACCGCCGCGTCGGACGCGCCGCTCGCGGAGCTGCTCGCGGAACACTTCACCGTGTTCACCTACGACCGGCGCGGCCGGGGAAGCAGCGGTGACACCGCTCCGTACGCGGTGGAGCGGGAGGTCGAGGACCTCGCCGCCGTGATCGCGCGGGCGGGCGGGAGCGCCCTGGTCCACGGCATGTCCTCGGGCGCCGCACTGGCGCTGCGGGCGGCGTCCGACGGGCTGCCGATCACCATGCTGTCGGTCTACGAGCCGCCGTTCGAGACGGACCCCGGGCGGCGGGAGGCGGGCCGGGGCTACGAGGCCCGGATGCGCGCCCTGCTGGCGGAGGCCGCCGGGGCGATGCGCTGGCGGAGTTCCTGGGCGCCGTGGGGATGCCGCCCGAGGCGTTGTCGGGCCTGCGGCAGCTGCCGGTCTGGGCGGACATGGAGGCGCTGGCGCACACGCTCGCGTACGACCACGAGGTGATGGGCGACGGCAGCGTTCCGGCGGCGAGGCTGGCGGCGGTGACCGAGCGCGTGCTGGTCGTCGACGGCGGCGCAAGCCCTGCCGGGATGCGGGAGGCGGCACGCGCGGTCGCGGCGGCGCTCCCCCGCGGCCGGCACCGGACCCTGACGGGCCAGACGCACGAGGCGGCGCCGCACGTGCTGGCGCCGACGCTGATCGACTTCTTCGCGGGGTGACGCGGGGGGGCCATCACCTGCCTCGCAGGACCACGGACGTACGCCGGAGTGGCGTACACGACGGACGGGCCATGGTCCGCCTTCGGCGGGACCGCTCGTCGGCATGAGTGCGATTACGGAGCTTCGGTCAGCACCGGCTTCTGAGGCAGCCCTCCGTTGTCCTCACACTTAAGCTCCTCGGCCACGGCAAGGGACGCGGCATGGACAACGGTCAGGCCGGCCTCACGGTGCTCCTTGGAGTCGTTCTTGAGGGCGGAATGGAGGCGGAACGCGCCGAGCACTCGCGCAGGGCGCTCGCGCGAGCCCTTCAACCGAGGGCTGACACACTCGAAGTAGAGCCGGGCTCCTCGCGGTCCCGCCTCGGCCTCCATGCCCATGGCGTAGGCCCGCTCACCCTCGGCACGCCGGCCCGTGCCGATGTCATCCGGCGCGTAGATCGAGAATCTGAGTGACGCTTGACCGGAGATCCCTGAGCCCTTCGGACTTACCGAGCACAGCTCATCCGCATAGCTCCAGGAACGGCCGGATTCGTATCCACTCTGAACAGCATCAGCCACACGCTCGAGGGCGCCGCGGCCAGTGTTTCCGTACGGCCCGACGCCCATGACGCGCTCAAATGCGTCTGTGGCTCTCCCCCTGAACACGCCGTCGCACACCTCGGACGCACCCACATAGCGAGGCGGCTCCTGGGACTCCTCACCGCCACAGGCCATGGTCCCCGCCCCCAACAGCAGCACCGCGCCGAGAACGGGGGCCCAACTCCTTCTCATCCATACGGATCCCACGTGCCTTCTCCCTCTCTGCCCGCGACGTTCTCAGCCGGTTACGGGGTCCGCGCCCTGTTGGTTCTCACGAGCATTTCCCTTGCCATATCCGATGATCATGGACTCCCTCAGGTCCTGGCCAAAATTACTGTTGAATTCGATGCCGTGGTACTGCATGAACTTCTTCCACGGAGCCTCAGCCATGACCTCTCCCCCCGAGAACACCTTGGTCTTCTCTTCTCGGGTGAGATCCTCGAACTTCTGCTTGTTTTCGTCGATCGACTTGTCCGAGACGTCTCCGATAACCTGACCGAGGACCTGCCCGACTGCACCGCTCGCCGTGTCCGTAGCCAGCGGGATGAGCACCGCCGCGGCACCGACGGCGGCGGTCACCGGGAGGAAGGCGACACCTGCGGCAAGGGCGGTCGTGGCACCAAACTGGACCCAGCCGGCACGCTTCTGCACTTCCTTCTGGTACTCCTCGTGGGTCTTCAGATTGGTTGCCTCGACCTGATCGGCGCGCGACTGGTCGAGCATTCCCTGCACCTCGGCTCCGGTGCCCACCGCGGAGCGGGCCCCGCCGGTGTCGATCTTCCCGTGCTCGTCGACCTGCGCCTCGAGCACGCTGGTCGTATAGATCTCATTGGCTTTGGAGACCGTGGCGTACGCGTCGGGGTGCTGGCCGAGCACACTGAGAAGGAAGCGGGCCGTGTCCCTGTCTAGCTTGAGATGACTCTCTTCGTTCCTGTTCGGCGCGAAGACGCTTTCTCTGCGGCCTTCTTGAAGAGCCCAGTTGATGTCGTCGATGTAACCAGCAGTCATGTTGCCAACGCTGTCCGCGAGGGCCTCGTGCTGCTTCAGCAGGGCGCCGTCGGGTGCGTACTTCTCGACCACCTTGTTCATGAGCTCAGCGGTGTCTGCGTCACGGACCGGCGTTGGGTTCGGGTCGTCCCAGGCATATCCGAGGGCGCCTGCCTCAAGGGCATGTCCGAGGGCGTCCGGCAGGTCATTGACGGAACCCTTTAGCTCGTCCGGGGCAAGAGTGTCAACGTCGCCGAAGGACTTCCAGTCCTTGTCCGTGAAGAAGTCGAGATAATTCGTGAACGTATTCCCGTTCTTATCCTTCCCTAGTTCGGCAGTAGCACCCCTGTTGACCGTCCCGTCCTCGTTGTAGGCCGTCGGCGGATCCGTGAAGAAGCGCTTGGCCGCGTCCGGGCTGTGCCCAAGAGCCTCCAGCATCGCGACGGTCGGATCGTACCCGGAGCCGTTGACACCCGAGGGGTTGAAGGGGTTCTTGAAGGGGCTGTTCACCATCTTGTTATCGGCGAACATGTACGGATCCTTGGCGTGCAACTGCGCAACATGCTCGGCGATCGGGTTGAGGAACTTCGCGTCGTAGTTTCCGTACCGCATGATGCCGCCAAGCAGCTGGTAGCCGAAGGGGCTGTTGTAGTCGTGCTTGGCCAGCGGGATGCGCTCGGTGCCGAGCTTGCGCAGTTCCGGACCCCACTCGGCGGTGAAGGTCTTGTCGTGGGAGGCGGCGGCGAGAGTGAGGCCGAGATTCTTCTGCAGTGCCTGGACGTCCTTCAGGCGCTCCTTGTCGAGCTTTCCGTATTCGTAGGTGTCCGTGGAGAGCTGCCCGAAGAAGGCCAGCGACTTCTCAGGTCCCAGCTTCTCGTAGAAGTTCTTCGAGAACTCCGGCGACTTACTGTTGTCGTGCAGCAGTTCATTGAGCGCCTGGAGCTCGGTGTGCGTGATATCACGCCCCTTGGCCGCAAGAGCGGCGGCATGGGCGGCCTCTTCCTGGTCGAGGCTCTTGTACTTGGGTGCGGTGAAGTTGTGGTCGTCCGTCACGTTTGCCGCGAGGGCGCGCTTCAGCGACTCGTCGGCGTCGGAACAGTCATCGACGATCTGATCAATCTTCTTCTGCCAGGAGGCGACGGCTTCCTTCTGCTTTCGCACGGCTTCCTGGTACAGGGCGCGATCCGTGTCGTGGCGAGCCGCCTCGTCCTTCTCCACATCGTGCCGAGGTGTGACCTTGCCGTTGGCGTCCACACGGATGCCCGCGGCTGGACCCTCCTCGTCCCTGATCCTGACCAATGCGTCCTTGGCCGTCTTGAACGAGGTGTGCGCGTCATCGAGCAGCAGTTTGATGCCCTTGGCCTGTGCGGCGGCGTCGTCGAACTCCTTGGCTGTCTTGGCGATGAAGGGCCTGGTGACGTCGGAGTTGGCGCCCTGCCATTGGGCCTTGTCGGATTTCGCCTTCATGCTCTGCCGGGCGTCGTCGGCGAGCTTCTCCAACTTGGTCACCATTTCCGACCAGTCGTCCGCAGCTTCCTTCAGCTTGCCGACAGGCGCGTTGACGACTTCGTCGAACGTCAGCATGGCTTTCCCCCCGGACTACTTGAAGTATTCATTGATCTTGGACACAGAAAGCAGATTGCCGGCGATGTCTGCATCGTTCTTGGCGTGGGTAGACTTGGTGTAGTCGAGGTGGTTCGAGATCCGAGCGCAGGCGTCCAGGAGCGTCCGCAGCTGCTTATTCCAGCGATCGTGCACCTTCAGCAGCTCCGACCCGCTGGTGAAGCCGCCGTTCGTCAGGGCGATCGCTGCATTGAAGGTTGAAGGACGGGCGTGATCACCGTCCCGAGAGAGCCGACCGTAGAGCACGTATGCTTCGTGCCCGACTACTCCGAGGTCGTCTTTGTTCACCACTAGATCAGCAGCACCGCCGGAGGCTCCACGGCCTTGATCAACTCGATTCAGTTGCATCTGTGCCGGCTGCCGCTCAGTAGCCCCGGTCTTGATCTGTTCCCACTCGTCCCAAGCCATCATGTGCCCCCGTTCGACCTATTCTGGTTGTTTGGTGCGGTGTTCGGCGGGAGTGGCGGCTGCACGTAGTAGGGCTGCCCGACTCCGTACGGGTGCAGCGCGGCGGCGGCCGGTGTCGGTGGTGCTGTGCGGCGGCGGTTGCGGATCACCGGGACCGCGACCGTCGCGCCGAGGACGACAGCCGCACCAATGCCGGCGGCGATCCAGAGCGGAGTCGCGCTGCTGTCGTCGTCCGAGGCGAGCGGCGCGGTCGACGGCCGGGCGTGGGCGTCCGAGGCCTTGGGGGACTCCGGGGACGGGGACTTGGCGTCCTCGTAGGTGAAGTCGGGGAGCGGGTACTTGGCCGCGGGGCCCGGGTTGCCCGGATTCTTCAGGGCGATCCTGGGGCGGACGACGCCGTAGCCGACCACGTCGTCCCGGCTGAGGCCCTTCTCGTTGCCGCTGGCGGTCTGCATCAGGACGCGCAGGACCTGGTTGTTGGTCCAGTCCGGGTGCTGGGACCAGAGGAGGGCGGCGGAGGCGGAGGCGAGGGCGGTGGCATTGCTCGTACCGGTGCCGCCGCACAGCTGCGTCCCTCCCGTGCACGCGCCGACAACATCCTTGGCCGGCGCGGCGAGGTCGACTTGGGGGCCCCACTGGGAGCTCTTGACGGGCTCGGCCTTCTCGTCCACTCCCGCCACGCCCACGACGCCGGGGGTCGCGGCGGGGTACTCGACAAAGTTCGTGGTGTCACCCTTGTTGCCGACTGCGGCAAAAATCAGCTTGTCCTTGCCGAGCGCATACCTCACAGCGTCGGTCAGCTCTGGCGTGTCGACGTCCTTGGCTCCCGGTGTATTCGCGTTCCCCATAGAAACGTTGATGACTCGCGCCTCGGAGTCGGCCGCGAACCTGATGGCCTGGGCCATGTACTTGGAGTACCTGGCCTTGGCATTCACCTTGCCGTAGTCCTCGGTTCCGTACGGCATCCTGATGGGAAGGATCTTGGTGCCGGGAGCCAGGCCATATGACCCGTTTACTTTGCCCCGCGCTCCTGTTGCTGCGATCAACGCCGCCATGCTGGTGCCGTGGCCCTCGTGGTCCGTGTGCTCGTCGCCCTCCTTACCGGAGTAGTCGACGCCGTCCAGGACCTGGCCGCGCAGGTCCGCAATGTTCTTGTCGACGCCGGAGTCGATCACGGCCACCGTGATGCCTCGCCCCGTGCTCGTCTTCCACATCTCCTCGGCGTGCATGGCGTCCAGATGCCATTGCTGATCCCGGACCGTTTCGGCGTGTGCGGGGACCGTCGCGACGCCCGCCAGCACCAGGCCCATGGCCGCCGACAGGGCATGGCGGAGCCTGGCGGGCTGCCTGCTGGTGCGCATCTTTTACCTCTTACAGATTCGGTGCATGGTCACTCGACGACCGGCGGGACGATACGGCGGCCATTCTGTCTCCAGGTCTCCTCATCCTCGGTGAGGCAGTCGGGCCGGCCGCCACCCTGCCCGTCACGGCGGCCTGCCGACGGGTTCGAGCCCGGGGGCTTGGTGGCCGCTCCTCCCCGACTCGCAGCGGCGCCCGGCGCACTGGGCCGCGATGAGGAGCCTGGTACGGGGCCGGAGCCGCCCGGTGCGATCGGGCGGGCACCCGGCCGGCCGGCCTGCTGGGGATTGCCCCCGACGATTCCGCCCGCCTCGGTGGCGTAACGGCGAGCAGCAGGTGCACCCGGTCGTGAGGTGCCGTTCCCTGTCCCCATCGCAGGCTGATGGCCCATCGGGCCCCGGGCGGTCGGCGTTCCCTCCCCGCCGACGACCAGACCACGCGGGATCCCACGCGCCGGGCCCATCGTGCTCGGCGGGACCGGTCGTCCGCCGATGATGCCGCTGTCACGCGGCAGACGCCCGGGACCACCCGACCCCGGCAGCGCCTGGCTGGGCAGGACCGGTGGCCGCACGCCACCGTGGCCCGGACGCCCCGTCACAGGAGGCACAGACGGCAGGGAAGGCTTGACCTCACCCGTGCCGAACGCAGGAGGGATCAGCGCAGGCGGCGTGCTCCGGGGATCCAGGGTGCCGCCCAACGGCGGGCTGACCGGGGGCGCGGCCGGAGACGACGGCGTGCTAGGCGGCAACGTCGTAAGGCCGTCGATCTCCATCCGGGTTGGAGGCTCCACCAGTGGAGCACTTGCCGACGGTGTGATTCCGTCGGGCTGCAATGATGCGGCAGCCTCAGCGCGTAGGGATGTACGAGCCGCGCCCGAAGAGATGCCGCCATCCATCCCTGCCTTAGCTGTCGCGGAGCCGTCCTGACCTGGAAGAGCACGACTTTTTTCAGTCTTGCGCCATTCCTCCTCTGGCAGGAAGCTCGCCGGCGGCGGAAACGTCGGTGGCGTCGCCGCGTTCACCTGCTGTGCCGTGAACTCGTACGTCTGCGCCAGCTTCCGCAGCCGCTGCGCCGCCTCGAACCGCGCCGCGTCCATGCGGGCCTGGGCCGCCGTCGCGTCGGACTGCGCCGACTGCGCCGCGCCGCGGGCGTCCGGGTCGTTGCGGTTGGCCGGGTCCCTGGCGACCCCGTACGCCGACTCCGCCTTGCGCAGGTCCGCCTGCGCCCGCATCGTCTCCGACACCGGGGGCATCGCCGCCTTCGCCTCGGTGATCGCCTCCGCGACCAGCTCCATCCAGCGCGACGCGCCCTTGCTGTACTCGCCCAGGCGCAGCGTCGCGCTCGCCGTCTGGCCGCCCCAGTCGCGGAACGCGTCGCCGCCCTCGCCGTGCCAGGGCAGACCCGCCACATACTCCTTCAGGTCCTCGCCGATCTTCGTGATCGCCGAGGAGGCCTGGGCCAGCTTCGTCGACAGGTTCCACGCGCCGACCGGGCTGGCCGACGCGATCAGCGCAACGAGCTGCTGATGCGACATCGACTCGAAGTCCGTGTGCCGAAGCTGCGGCTTCTTCCCGCCCATCAGAAGCCCGCCTCCTTGTCCGCCTTCTTCTCCTTCGGCGCGTCCTCGACGAACGGATCGCGCTCCCGGTCGTAGTACGACTCCACCTCGGCGTTGACGGCCTTCATACGGTCACGGATGTCCTGGTCGATGTTCTCGTAGCCCACCTGGGACGAGTGCACCGCCAGACCCATGCCCTCGATCTGGGCTCCCAGCGCCTTAGACAGCTTCTCCAGCTCGTCATGAACGATGGTGTACGAGTCGTACAGGAACTGCGCCTCACCGAAGTCGGCCGATCCCAACTGCCCTCGCGTCATACGGTCGTTGCCCATCCGCGTCGGGGCGGCCTCCGAGCCATCGAGCGCGATCAGCAGGTCGTCGACCCTCTTCTTGAAGGTCTTCATCTTCTGGGCTTCGATCGCCAACGCCTGCTGCGGATTCACCGCGTACAGACTGTCGAACGACTTCCCCGTGTCAGGCGACGCCGCCCCGTCTCCCCCGTGCGCCACAGCGCCCTCCCCGTACAGCCAAAACACCAACGGCCATTCTAAGCCGACAGCCGATGAGGGTTCACAGCAGCAACGACGCCAAAGTCCACGTGCATTCAGCCACATTGCCTGGCAGAGTCCGGCAGCCGGTCTCCCCTCCCCGCCTGGGCAGAGAAGGGGCGAACATCGCCGCCGTGCACGGGGGAGGCGGGGACTCAGGCCACCAGCGTGGCCGTGGTCGGCGTCGGCGGGCCTGCCCCCAGACACAGCTCGAACCAGATGACCTTGCCACCCTCCTCGAACAGCGTCTCGTCCACGCAGCAGCCACCCCAGTGGTCGGCGACCATGTCGAGGATCAGGAGCCCCCGCCCGCCGTCGTCCTCGGGCCCTGGCGGCACCAGCTGGACGGGGAAGACAGGGCTGGGATCCATGACGCTCACCCGTAGCACGGGGTGCGCCCACCGCAGCCGGACGGACGCGGGGCCGGGTGTGTAGCGGACGGAGTTGGTCGCCAGCTCACAGGCCAACAGCTCGGCTCGGTCGGTGAGTTCGGCAAGTCCGTGCGCGGTGAGAATTGTACGCAGGGTGGTCCGGGCAATCCCGGGCCCGCGGGGGTCGCGGGGGAAGCGGAGTTCGTACTCCCAGGGGTCGGTGAAGGGGATCGGAGCCGGGACGGGCCTGCTCTGCGCGTCCTGTGCGGGTGCGGGTGGTTCGGGCTTCACGCGAGCGCCTCCTTGTGCGGCGTGGTTGGTCAGCGTCGTGGCGACATACGCCGGGTCGAGCCGTTCCGTTGCGGGTGGCCTGCCGTTCGCCCGTAGCGGGTGGGCTGTTGGGCGAAGGCGCGCTTCCCGCACGGGAACGGGACCGGTCGGTGAGTGACTCAGGCCACACGCTATGGGAGCGCTAAAACACGTGCTACCCGCTTCACTAAAACGGGTCATACTTGTGGTTTCAGTGGACGGCCATCCGCGCAGCTCGGCAAACTGTGCGCGCGAACGAGGAGTTGACCCATGGCACCGAGGAACCGTCCGACCATCCGCCAACGACGATTCGGCACCGAGCTGCGTCGACTGCGGGACGCCGCCGGCATGTCGGCGCCGGCGGCTGCGGAGCGCCTGGGCGCGGACCGGACGATGATCTCCAACATCGAGTCGGGACGTTTCGGTATCAGCGAAGAGCGGTTGCGTCGCCTCGCCAGCATCTACGAATGCGACAACCCCGAACTCATCTCCGCCTTGGCCCGGATGACCGGCGGGCGCGCAAAGGGCTGGTGGGACGAGTACCGGGGCAAGATCCCACCGGACTTTCTCGATGTGGCCGAGCTGGAGCACCATGCCGCAGGCCTGAGAACGCTCCAGACGGCCCATATTCCAGGCATCTTCCAGACCGAGGATCACGCTCGTGCTCTCTTCGATCTGTTCGTGCCGGCACTACCCCGGCTGGAGGTCGAGATGCGTGTCGCTCACCGTCTGGCTCGGCACAGCGTGGTTGCGGGCGAGCCCGGCGTGCCGTACGTGGGCCTCATCCACGAGGCGGCGCTCAGGATGCGCATCGGTGGCCGCCGAACCGCAAAAGCACAGCTGAGCCGGCTTCTCGAGGAGAGTGAGCGCCCCAACGTGCGCCTGCTCGTGATCCCTTTCGCAGTCGGCGGATTCCCCATGGCCGGTGACACGGTGATGTACGCCTCGGCCGCCGATCCGCACCTGGACACCGTGGAAGTGGACTCACCGATCGGCGCGGTCTTCTTCGATTCACCCACGCAGCTGGCCAACTTTCGTCGGCGGCTGGACTTGGTCGAACAGGTGGCGTTGAATCCGAATGAGTCGAGGAACCTCATCCTCGAAATCGCCGGTGATCTGTAAGAGGTACCAGACTTGTCCGAGTTGAAGTGGTTCAAGTCCTCGTTCTCCGAGGCTTCCGGCAACGCCTGCGTCGAGGTCGCCGCCTCCGACACCGACACCGACATCGCCATCCGGGACAGCGTGTTCCCGCACCTCACGTTCACCGTCGACCGCCGTGCCTTCGCGGCCTTCGTCGCGAGCGCGGGGCGCAGCGACGGCCCAGCGCGCTCCGGCGTCTGACGCCAGTGCCCAGCCGGGCCGCCGGGTCACGGGGCGCTTCGACCTCGCGACCCCCGCGCGTCACGCGTGGCTGAGGATCACCGCCAGCGGCGCGCACTCCGCCAGGAGCTGCACGGCGAAACGCCATCCGCCGCACCCGCACCGCAGGTGCCGCCAGCGCGACGACCCACGCCGCAAACGCCAGGCCGACGCCCCAGCCGAAGAGCCAGCCCGGCAGCGGCGTGCCGCACTGCTCGCCGTACGTCAGGCAGCGAGACGCCCCTTCGGATGCGAGGGTCAGTACGCCGACCGCCAACGCCGCCGGCACGAAGACAACAGCGGCCAGTACGGACCAGAAGCGGGTGCGGTCCGTGGCTTTCGTGGCATCGGGCAGTGGCAGGGAATCAGTCGGGTTCATGCCCTTGATCCCACACCGCCGCCCGGCCGGGCACACGAGTCCGGGTACTCAGCCGCAATGGCCCGGATACTCAGCGGCCGGCAGCGGCCTCAGGCCACCGCCGTCACCCGCCGCGTCGTCGCGATCGTCGCCGAGCCGACCACACGCGTCCCGTCGTAGAGCACGATCGCCTGGCCGGGGGCCACCGCGCGGACCGGCTCGGTGAAGGTGACGTGCAGCTCTCCGTCCACCAGCTCCGCCGTCGCCTCCGTCTCGCCGCCGTGGGCGCGCAGCTGCGCGGTGTACGTCGCCGGGCCCTCGGGGGCCGCGCCGCACCAGCGGGGCTTGATCGCCGTGAGGGCGGTGACGTCCAGGGCCTCGGCCGGACCGACCGTCACCGTGTTGTTCACCGGGGAGATGTCGAGCACGTAGCGCGGCTTGCCGTCCGGGGCGGGGTGGCCGATGCGCAGGCCCTTGCGCTGGCCGATCGTGAAGCCGAACGCGCCGTCGTGGCTGCCCACCCTGTTGCCCGCCTCGTCGACGATGTCGCCCTCCGCCTTGCCGAGGCGGTTCGCCAGGAAGCCCTGGGTGTCGCCGTCGGCGATGAAGCAGATGTCGTGGCTGTCGGGCTTCTTCGCGACCGCGAGCCCGCGCCGCTCGGCCTCGGCCCGGATCTCGTCCTTGGTGGTGAGCGTGTCGCCGAGGGGGAACATCGCGTGGGCGAGCTGCTTCTCGTCGAGGACGCCGAGCACGTACGACTGGTCCTTGGCCATGTCGCTGGCGCGGTGCAGCTCGCGCGTGCCGTCCTCCTTGAGGACCACGGTCGCGTAGTGCCCGGTGCACACGGCGTCGAAGCCGAGCGCGAGCGCCTTGTCGAGCAGCGCGGCGAACTTGATCTTCTCGTTGCACCGCAGGCACGGGTTGGGCGTCCGGCCCGCCTCGTACTCGGCGATGAAGTCCTCGACCACGTCCTCACGGAAGCGCTCGGCGAGGTCCCACACGTAGAAGGGGATGCCGATCACGTCCGCGGCGCGGCGGGCGTCGCGCGAGTCCTCGATGGTGCAGCAGCCGCGGGCGCCCGTACGGAACGACTGCGGGTTCGCGGAGAGCGCCAGGTGGACCCCGGTGACGTCGTGCCCGGCCTCGGCGGCGCGGGCGGCGGCGACAGCGGAGTCCACGCCGCCGGACATGGCGGCGAGCACACGGAGGGGGCGCGGGAAGGTCTCGGTCCGCGGGGAAGTCTCAGTCATAGCCCTACCAGGGTACGGGCCCCGGGAACCGATGACTGCTGAGTATGCGTTGTGGTCGTCATGGGGAGCGACAAGAAGCACGGCAAGCGCAGGAGTGGCGCGAGCCGGCGGGCCGTGCTGATCGGGGGCGGGGCCGTGGTCGTCGGCGGCGGCGTGGTGGCCGGCGAGGAGATACGCCGTATCTGGCGCGGTATGCCGTGGGTGCGCACGCCGCGCAAGCCGGGCGAGATCGACCATGCCGGGGCGCAGTGGATCGCGGCGAACGCCGCGAACTGGCGGCTGGCCGACCGCCCCGACGACTACACGATCGACCGCGTGATCATCCACGTCGTCCAGGGCAGCTATCCGACGGCGCTGAAGGTCTTCAAGGATCCGCTCCACGGGGCGGCGACGCACTACGTGGTCCGCAAGGACGGTCATGTGGCGCAGATGATCCGGGAGCTGGACGTCGCCTACCACGCGGGCAACCGCTCGTTCAACGAACGCAGCATCGGCATCGAGCACGAGGGGTTCGTGGACCGCCCGCAGGACTTCACGGACGCGATGTACCGCGCCTCCGCGAAGCTGACGGCGGGCATCTGCGCGCGGTACGGGATACCCGTCGACCGCGAGCACATCATCGGCCACATCGAGGTCCCGGGGACCGACCACACGGACCCGGGACCGCACTGGGACTGGAAGCGCTACATGAAGCTGGTGCGGGAGGCGGCGGCCGAGCAGGGCACGGCCCGAGGACATGCCCCCGCGGAGGCCCGCTAGCTGAGTCCCGCGGTACGGGCCCGTTCGACCGCGGGTCCGATGGCCTGGGCCACCGCGTCCACGTCGGCCTTCGTCGAGGTGTGGCCGAGGCTGAAGCGCAGCGTCCCGCGGGCCAGGTCCGGATCGGTGCCGGTGGCGAGCAGTACGTGGCTGGGCTGGGCGACCCCCGCCGTGCAGGCGGAGCCCGTGGAGCATGCGATGCCCTGCGCGTCCAGCAGCAGGAGCAGGGAGTCGCCCTCGCAGCCGGGGAAGGTGAAGTGGGCGTTGGCGGGCAGCCGGTCGACCGGGTCGCCGCCGAGGATCGCGTCCGGCGCGGCCGCGCGCACCACGCGGACGAGCTCGTCGCGCAGCGCACCGATGTCCCGGGCGAAGTCCTCGCGGCGTTCGGCGGCCAGCCGCCCGGCGACGGCGAAGGACGCGATGGCGGGGGCGTCGAGCGTGCCGGAGCGCACGTGCCGCTCCTGGCCGCCGCCGTGCAGGACGGGAACGGGGCTGTACTCGCGGCCGAGCAGCAGCGCGCCTATGCCGTACGGGCCGCCGATCTTGTGGGCGGAGACGGTCATCGCGGCGAGCCCCGAGGCGGCGAAGTCGACGTCGAGCTGACCGACGGCCTGTACGGCGTCGGCGTGCAGCGGAATGCCGAACTCCCGGGCGACCTCGGCCAGTTCGGCGACGGGGAAGACCGTGCCGATCTCGTTGTTGGCCCACATCACGGTGGCCAGCGCGACGTCGTCGGGGTTGCGCGCGATCGCCTCGCGCAGCGCGTCGGGGTGGACCCTGCCGTACGTGTCGACCGGCAGGTACTCGACGGACGCGCCCTCGTGCTCGGCGAGCCAGTCGACGGCGTCGAGGACGGCGTGGTGCTCGACGGGGCTGGCCAGGACGCGGGTCCGCGCCGGGTCGGTGTCGCGCCTCGACCAGTACAGGCCCTTGACGGCGAGGTTGTCGGCCTCGGTGCCGCCGGAGGTGAAGACGACTTCGCTGGGCCGTGCGCCGAGGGCTTCGGCGAGCGTCTCGCGGGCCTCCTCGACGGTACGGCGAGCGCGTCGCCCGGCGGCGTGCAGCGCGGAGGCGTTGCCGGTGACGGCGAGGTGGGCGGTCATCGCCTCGACCGCCTCCGGAAGCATCGGAGTGGTCGCGGCGTGGTCGAGGTATGCCATGGTGGCCTCGATTCTACGAGGCCCTGCGGGGGCGCGACTGCGGCGCAGGGGTGCACGGTCGTCCTGTGCGTCCCTGGCGGGGCGGGGGCGGCTCTCCCCCGGTGCGGCCCGGTGACGGCGCCCGGTGGCGGCTCAGGCGCCGAAGCCCCAGACGACCGAGCCGTTCACCGTCACGAGGACGGCGAGGACCACGAGGTCGGCGATGCCGAGGGCGAGCCCGAGGAGGGCGCGACCGCGGCGTCCGGTGCCGCGCCGCAGGGCCAGCGCGGCGAGAACGAAGGCCGTGGGGCCGAGCACGATGTTCATCACGAGGAGCCCGACGAGACCGAGCACGAAGGCGGCGACGGCCATGCCGTCGGCGTCCCTGCGCCGCTCGTCCGTGCGTCGGGGCCTGGCGAGTTGCACGACGTTCTTCTCCTTCCGGTGCGCTCGTGGGGTCAGTTGCGGCGGCCGCGGCGCTCGCGCACCGCGAAGACGAGCAGCCAGCAGCCGATGACGGCGGCGGCCACGAGGGAGACGGGGGCGGGGAGTTGGACCACGGCGCCCAGCATCACGCCCATGAGGAGGAGTGCTGCGACGAGGGGTAACACGGTCGTCCTTTCGCGAACTTTCAGAGTACGAGTGTTCACTGACTAACCAGTCTATTGTTCGGCTTCCCCGAGAACGGTTGTTTACTGAATGTCATGAGTCACACCGTCGGTATCCGGCAGGCACAGAAGCAGAAGACCCGTCAGGCGCTCCTCGACGCGGCGCTGCGGCTGCTGGAGGAGCAGAGCCTGAACAGCCTGGGCCTGCGGGAGGTGACCCGGGCCGTGGGTGTCGCGCCGACCGCGTTCTACCGGCACTTCCGGGACATGGCCGACCTCGGCGTCGCGCTCGTCGAGGAGACGCTCGGCAGCCTCCACGCGACGATCGCGGAGGCCCTGACCGAGCCTGCGGACTCGGCGCGCATCGACCGCACGGTGGCGCTGGTCGCCGACCTGGTGCGGACCTCTCCGGCACATGTGCGCTTCGTCGCGCGCGAACGCCATGGCGGTGTGGCGCCGGTACGGGAAGCGATAGCCGAGCAGCTGCGGCGGTTCACCGACGAAGTGGCGGCGGTGTTCGCGCACGACGCGGGGGCGGAGGGATGGAGCGAGGACGATCTGCACATGCTGGCGGGGATGTACGTCGACCACATGATGATGACGGCGTCGTCGTTCCTGGAGGCGGGGCCTGAGGGCGAGGAACGGGTGAGCGGGCTGGCGCGGAGGCGGTTGAGGCTGGTGAACCTGGGGCGGGAACACTGGCTGGACGGGGGGCGGCCCTCCGGGGAGCGCCCGTGAACGGCGCAGCGCCCGCGAGGACAGCCTCACGGGCGCGGGCGAGGGATGCGCGCGGGCGCATCACGGCAAGGGGCAGCGCCCCGGGGCGTCAGCCGCGGGGCGCCTTGGCGAGCTGGCGGGACTGGGCCACCAGGCGGTCCGCCGAGTCCCAGACCTCCGCGTCCTCCTCCAGGAACCCGCCCGCCAGGTTGCGCGTCGTGATCGAGACACGCAGCGGGCCCGGTGCCGGGCGGCAGCGCACGTGCGTCGTCAGTTCCACGGTCGGCGTCCAGCCCTTCAGGCCCAGCTCGAACGACGTCGGCGGCAGCGCATCCACCGTCAGCAGCAGCGACAGAGGATCCGCGTCACGCCCGTCCGCCAGCGCGAACCAGCCCCGCATCTCGCCCTCGCCCGAGGGCGCGCCGATCGCCCAGCCGACCGTCGCCGGGTCCAGCTTGATGTCCAGGCGCTCGGTGATCGCCGAGCTGCCGGGGATGGGCGCCGGACCGTCCGAGGGGCCGAGGCAGTGCTCCACCGGCGGGATCGCCGGCGGCTTCGCCGAGGTGCGCACATCGTCCGGGAGTGCGTCCAGGTCGCCGTACGAGGCGAGCACCCGGATGCGCTCCACCTCCGTGCCGTCGTCCGCGAACTGGAGGAGCGACGCCTGACCGGTGGAGAGCGTGCGGCCGGTGCGGATCACCTCGGTACGGATCACCGCCGGGCCCGGCTGGGACGCCGTGAGGTAGTGCGCGGAGACCGTGAACGGGTCCGGGTGCGGCAGCGCGTCCCCGAGCGCCCGGCCCAGCATCGCGAGCAGGTAGCCGCCGTTCACCGCGTGGATGATCGTCCAGCCCGCCGAGAGCTCGGCGTCGTAGACACCGGTCTCGCGCAGGGTAACCGCGGTGTCGCGGTCGAACTCACTGTCCCCGACGGTCGCGCGCGCCGTCTGTGCTGCCTCAGCCATGCCGGTACCGTACAACAAACAATTACTGAGCGGTAGCTTTCTCCTCGGTCGCCTCCGACCGCCGGTTCCAGGCGCGCGGCGCGCGCCAGTGATAGCGCATCGCCAGCAGCCGCAGCACGAATGCGGTCACCACCGCCAGTCCGCTCGTCACCGCGTTCAGGGCGTCGAAACGAATGCACAGGACGACCATCGTCGCGCCCACCATCGCGGGCACGGCATACAGGTCACGGTCCCAGCGCAGCAGCGACGGAACCTCGTTGGCCAGCACGTCGCGCAGCACACCGCCGCCGACCGCCGTGGCCAGTCCGAGCGCCGCCGAGAACGTGAGGCCGAGACCGTACTCGTACGCCTTGGTCGTGCCGGTCACGCAGAACAGCCCGAGACCCGCCGCGTCGAAGACGTTGACGCCGGCCTGGATGCGCTCCACGTGCGGATGCAGGAAGAAGACGATGACCGTGGCCACCAGAGGCATCAGGAAGTACCCGAGATCGGTGAAGGCCGCGGGCGGCACGGCCCCGATGATCAGGTCACGCAGCAGCCCTCCGCCCAGCGCCGTGACCTCGGCGAGCACGGCGATGCCGAACACGTCGAAGTTCTTGCGTACGGCGAGCAGCGCCCCGGAGATCGCGAAGACGAAGATCCCGACGAGGTCGAGCGCATGCTGGACGGAGGGCGTGAACAGTTCTTGGAACACCGGACGATTGTGCCGTGTCCGGTGGTCCCGCCCGTCAGTCGGACGCGGTGGCCCCCTTGGCTGCGGTCTCGGCGGGCGCGGCCGCATCGTCTGCCCCGGGCTGTTCCGGAACCGCCGCCGTGTCCGCGGGCGCCTCCTGTGCGGAGTCCTCTGCCTCTGCGCCGTCCGTGGCAGCGTCCGTGGCGTCCGGCTCGTCGCTCGGCTCCTCGGCCACCGGCTCGGTACCGGCAACGGCAACGGCAACGGCAACGGCAACGGCACCCGACGTCGTCACCGGCTTCTCCGCCTCCGCCGGCTCCGGCACACCGTCCTCCTCGGAGGCCACCGCGTCGGGGCCCTCGGCGGCGACCGACTCCGTGCCCACGACCGCCTCGATCCCGGTCGCCCGGGTCTGCGCGACCGTTCCCTCCTCGATCTCCTTCGCGAAGTGGCAGGCCACCTTGTGCCCGTCGCCCAGGTCCGTCAGCTTCGGCCGGTCCGTGGCGCACAGCGTGTCCTGCGCCCAGGGGCACCGCGTGTGGAAGCGGCAGCCGGCCGGCGGGTTGGCGGGCGAGGGCAGGTCGCCGTGGAGCAGGATCCGCTCCCGCCGGTCCTCGACCTCCGGGTCCGGTACCGGCACCGCGGACATCAGCGCCTTGGTGTACGGGTGCTTGGGCCCCGCGTAGAGGGCGTCGCTCGGCGCCTCCTCCACCAGGCCGCCCAGATACATCACCCCGATGACGTCGGAGATGTGCCGGACGACGGCGAGGTCGTGGGCGATGACGAGGTACGTCAGCCCGAGGGACTCCTGCAGTTCCTCCAGGAGGTTGATGACCTGCGCCTGGATGGAGACGTCCAGCGCCGACACCGGCTCGTCGCAGATGATCAGGTCCGGTTCGAGGACCAGCGCACGCGCGATGCCGATGCGCTGGCGCTGCCCGCCCGAGAACTCGTGCGGGTAACGGGACAGCGCGTTCGCCGGGAGGCCGACCTTGGCCAGGATCTCCTTGATCTTCTCGCGGCGTTCCTTCTGGTCCTTGCCGATCCCGTGCGCGGCCATGCCCTCGCTGAGGATCGACTCGATGTTCTGCCGCGGGTTGAGGCTGCCCAGCGGGTCCTGGAAGACCATCTGCAGCCGGCGGCGGAAGCCGCGCATCTCCTCGTTCGGCAGCTTCGCCAGGTCCGTGCCGTCGAAGACGACCTCGCCGCCGGTGATGTCCACCAGCCGCAGGACCGCCCTGCCCAGAGTCGTCTTGCCGCAGCCCGACTCGCCCACCAGACCGTACGTCTGCCCCGCCTCGACCTTGAGCGAGACACCGTCGACGGCGTAGACGTGGCCCACGGTGCGGTCGAAGAAGATGCCCTTCCTGACCGGGAAATGGACCTTCACATCGTCGAGTTCGAGCAAGCTCATGCCGAGACCTCCGCCTTGGGCTTGGGAAGGACCGGGTTGACGCAGCGCACCTGGTGGCCGGCCGCGCGTGGTTCGGTCAGTTCGGGTGTGCCGGTCAGGCACTCCATCGTGTAGAAGTCGCAACGGGGCGCGAAGGCGCAGCCGTCGGCCCAGGCGATCTTGTCGTTGATGGATCCGCGGATCGGGTTGAGCGGCTCGCCGCGCGGCGCGTCGAGCCGCGGGATGGAGCCGAGCAGACCGTGCGCGTACGGGTGGGTGGGGTGCGCGAACAGCTCGCGGCGGCCCGCCGACTCCACCGCCCGGCCCGCGTACAGCACGTTGACCTGGTCGCACAGGCCGGCGACGACACCCAGGTCGTGAGTGATCATCAGCAGGGCGGTGCCCTCCTGGTCGACCAGTTCCTTGAGCAGTTCGAGGATCTGCGCCTGGATGGTCACGTCCAGCGCGGTCGTCGGCTCGTCGGCGATGAGCAGCCGAGGCGCGCAGGCCACCGCCATGGCGATGAGCGCGCGCTGGCGCATGCCTCCGGAGAGCTGGTGCGGGTACTCCTTCAGCCGCCGGTTCGGGTCGGGGATGCCGACCCTGTCCAGCAGGTGAGCGGCCTCCTTGCGGGCGGCCTCCCCCTTCAGTCCGCGGTGGCGCTGGAGGATCTCGGTGACCTGGACGCCGATGGGCACCACCGGGTTCAGCGAGGACAACGGGTCCTGGAAGATCATCGCCAGCTGGCTGCCGCGCATGTCCCGCAGCTTGCGCGGGCTCATGGTGAGGAGGTTCCGACCGTCGAAGTCGGCACGTCCGCCGATCTTCACGCCCTTGGCCGGCAGCAGGCCCATCAGCGCGAGCGAGGTCACGGACTTGCCGCAGCCCGACTCGCCGACCAGTCCCACCACCTGGCCCTGGTCGACGTCGAAGGAGACGCCGTCGACCGCCGTGGACTCCTTGCGGCCACGGCCGCCGAAGGTGACGCTGAGTTCGTCAACAGTAAGCAGTGCCATGGGACTTCAGCCTCGCAGCTTCGGGTCGAGGGCTTCGCGCATGGCCTCGCCGAGCAGGGTGAAGCCAAGGGCGGTGATGATGATGCCGACCGCCGGATAGACCGCCATCATCGGCTCGTTGTCGAAGAACCGCTGTGCCTGCGAGAGCATGACGCCCCACTCCGGGATCGCCGGGTCGGGGTTGCCGAGGCCCAGGTAGGACAGGGCGGCCGCCTCGATGATCGCGGTGGCGAGGCTGAGCGTCGCCTGGACGATGACCGGACTCAGCGAGTTCGGCAGGATCTGGGTGAGAACGATCCGCTTCCGGCGTACGCCGAGCGCCTTCGCCGCCAGTACGTAGTCGGCGCCGCCCTGGGCGAGCATCGAACCGCGCAGCAGACGGGCGAAGATGGGGATCTGGACGACACCCACGGCGATCATCACGGTCGTCAGGGACTGGCCCATCACCGCGGCGATGGAGACCGCGAGCAGCAGCGACGGCAGCGACAGCATGATGTCGGTGATCCGCATGATCACCGTGTCGACCCGCTGGCCGGGCCGGCCGCCGAGGGTGGCGGCGGCGCCGGACACCACACCCACGACCGCGCCGACGACCAGGCCGATGAGCATCGAGACGACGCCGACGAGCAGGGTCTGCCGGGCTCCGACGAGCATGCGGGAGAACATGTCACGGCCGAGGTGGTCCAGGCCGAACCAGTTCTCGCCGCGCATGCCGACGAACTTGCCCTGGTTGGCCAGGACTTCGTCGCGCCAGGTCTGTGCGGTGGGGGTGTGCGGGGCGATCCAGGGGCCGATGACCGCAAGGACGACGAACGCGGCGATGATGACCACGCCGATGACGGCCATCTTGCTGGACTTCAGGCGCCGCATCGCCTCGCGCCACAGACTGGCGCCCGAGGTCACCTCGGTCTGCTGCATCAACTCGGCGAGCCGGTCGATCCTGTCGGCTTTCTTGGTCATGGTCGTCACGTCAGTGCACCCGCACTCTCGGGTCGATGATGCTGTACGCGAGGTCGACCAGCAGGTTGATCAGGACGTACACCATCGCGATGAAGAGGATGAACCCGACGAGCACCGGGTAGTCCCGGGCGTCGATCGAGGTGCGGATGAAGGAGCCGATGCCGCCGAAGGAGAACACCGACTCGGTCAGCACCGCACCCGACAGCAGGCTGCCGGTCAGCAGACCGACGGCGGTGACCACCGGCAGCATCGCGTTGCGCAGGACGTGCCGGCCTCGCACGACGCGCTTGTCCAGACCCTTGGACTCGGCGGTGCGGATGTAGTCCTCGCCGAGGACCTCGAGAACGCTGGCACGGGTCATGCGCACGATGACCGCGAGCGGGATGGAGGCGAGCGCGACGGCGGGGAGCACCAGGTGCATGATCGCGTCCCAGCTGGCGTCGAGTTCGCCGGTCAGCAGACCGTCCAGCACCGCGAATCCGGTGACGTCCGTGGCGTTCAGACCGGTCGACAGCCGCCCGTAGCTCGGGAAGATGCCCAGCTCGACGGCGAAAATGCCCTTGAGGAGCAGGGCGAGGAAGAACACCGGGATACAGATGCCGATCAGCGATCCCGACACCGAGGCGACGTCGAGCCAGCCTCCGCGGCGCTTGGCGGCCAGGTAGCCGAGCGGGATGCCGACGGCGACCGCGATGAGGATCGCGGCGATGCTGAGTTCCACCGTGGCCGGGAAGCGCAGGGTGAATTCCTCCCACACCGGCTGGCCGGTCTGGGTGGAGGTGCCGAGGTCCAGTTCGAAGATGCGCTTGAGGAAGCGCCAGTACTGGACGTGGACGGGCTCGTCCAGTCCCAGCGCTCGGTTGATGCGTGCCACTTCGGCTTCGGTCGCCCGCTCGCCCAGGATCGCTGAGGCGGGTCCGCCGGGCAGCCGGTTCAGCCAGAGGAAGAGGAGAACCGACAGGCCGAGCAGGGTGGGAATGAGCTGTAGCAGTCGTCGTATGACAAGTCGCAGCACCCCGCATGCCCCTTTCTAACGTGCGTCGATGCGGGTCCGCCCGGCCACCTGGAGCAGTGACCGGGCGGACCCGCTGGTGTGCGATTACTTGAAGGAGGTCTCGGCGAAGTTCTCCTGCGTCAGCGGGGAGACGTTCGGCGGGTTGATGTTCTTGCCGAAGGCGATGGCCGGCGGGGAGGACGAGATCGGGACGCCCGGGACGTACTCCATGATCGCCTCGTTGGCCTTCTTGTAGGCCTCGGTGCGGCCGGCGGGGTCGGTGACCTTCGAGGCGGCGTTGACCGCGTCGAAGACCTTCTTGTCCTTGAAGCCCCACTGCTTGTCCGGCCCGGCGAACCAGGTGCCGATGAAGTTGTAGCCGTCGTTGAAGTCACCGGTCCAGCCGAGCATGTGCAGGGCGCAGGAGCCCGCCTCGGTGGCGTCCAGGTAGTCCGGGGCCCACTTCATGGCCTTCGGGGTGACGGTGATGCCGGCCTTCTCCAGGTCGGCCTTCATCAGCTCGAACATGTCCTGCGGGGCGGGCATGTACGGGCGGGTGACCTCGGTCGGGTAGCAGAACTCGATCTTGAGGTTCTCCTCACCCGCCTTCTTGAGGAGCTCCTTGGCCTTGTTGGTGTCGAACGGGTAGGTCTTCACCTTGTCCGAGAAGCCGGCGACCGTGTCGGGCATGAACTGGGACGCGACCTTGCCGCCCTCGGGCAGCTGGGTCTTGACCAGGTGCTCGCGGTCGATGGCGTGCGTGATGGCCTGGCGGACCTCGGGCTTCTTCAGCGCCGGGTTCTTCGACTGCGTCATGCCGACGTAGAAGATGTTGAAGACGTCACGGGTCGGGACCTGGTAGCCCTCGCCCTCCAGGGTCTTCACATCGGCCGGGGCGACGAGGTCGTAGCCGTTGATGTCACCGGCCTGCAGGGCCTGGCGACGGCCATCCTCGGTGTCGATCGTGCGGAAGACCAGGTTCTTGATCTTGGCCTTCTCGCCCCAGTAGTCGTCGAAGCGCTCGAGGGAGACTTCCTTGTTGCCCTTGTTCCACTTCACGATCTTGTACGGGCCGGTGCCGGCGACCGTGCCGGCCTCCTGGCTGTACTTGGGGTACGTGATCGCGTCGCCCTTGGCGGTCGCGTCCTGCTTCGCGTACTCCTTGATCGCCTTCGGCGAGTGGATCGCCAGGGCCTGCAGGGAGAAGCCTCCGGGCAGGTTGGCGGAGGGCTCGTTGACCTCGATGACGGCGGTGCTCTCGTCCTTGGCCGTGCAGGACTTGTAGTTCGCCTTCGGGGCCTCGGGGTCCTCGTTCTTCGCGAACCCACCCATGATGGTCTGCCAGTAGTAGGAGACCGCGCTGGACTGGTACGTGCCCTTCCAGTTGAACCAGTGGTCGTAGTTCGCGCAGACGGCGGCGGCGTCGAACGCCTCGCCGTCGTGGAACTTCACGTTCTTCCGGAGGTTGAACGTCCACACGGTGCCGGCCGGGTTGCTGGACCACTTCTCCGCGAGCCCGCCGACGAGCTTGCTGCCACCGGACTCGTGCTCGAGCAGCGCCTCGAAGGCCTGGCGCGTGACGCGGAAGGTCTCACCGTCGCTCGCGAGAGCGGGGTCCAGAGAACCGGGGTCACCGGCGCCGGCGAAGACGAAGGTGTCCTTCGCCGCCTTGTCACCGCCCTTGTCCCGCTCGCTGGCGCAACCTGTCGCGATCAGGCCGACGGCTATCACCGCCGTGATCGCCCGGACAGGCCCGGACTTGAAAATTCGCATGGGTCCACCCCTGGTTCACCATGTGGAAGTCTTGACCGGCCGAACACTACAGACGGGAGTCACCTGGGAGAACGGTCCGGATAGCGGTGATACCTAGTCGAGACCCGGACGCTCAACAAACCGGCCGGATACGGGACATCCCCACGCGGGGGACGAACGTCCCCGGTATCCGCAAGAGTTCGGGGACCGGTCAGCGAGCGCCCACGGGCGGGTAACCGTAACCGCCGGCCGGCTGGGCCCCGCCGTGCGCCTCGCGGTCGTAGAAGGGCCGGGCGTTCGCCCGCATCCACATCGTCACCGGGTCGTACTCGTCGGACAGCGCGACCGTGGAGACCGGCAGCCCCTCCGGGACCGCGCCGATCGACTGCTGCATCATCGCCCGCGCCGCGTCGACCGCCTGCGGTCCGGCGTCGTACAGATCGAGCCCGATGGCGAGGTACGCGGGCCCGACGGCCGGCTGCACCCAGGCACGGCGCAGCGAGCGCACGGCCGGTGTGCGGTGCGCGTTCTGTGTGAGCAGCGCGTAGAACTGGGGGATCTCGACGGCCGGGTCCGACAGTCGCAGCGGGCCCGCGGGCATCCGGTCGAGTCCGGTGGCGATGCGGCGCAGATCCAGCCACGGGATGCCGACGCCGCCGCCCGGCGCGTGCGGGTTGAGCCAGATGCCCCAGCGCTCGGGGTACAGGGCACGGGCGATGTCCCGGCCGGTGACGACCTCGTGCGCGCGGCTCCAGCCGGAGACGGCGAGCTCCTGCGCGGAGGTGACGCACGGCGCGTAGCCGACGCCGTCGACCTCCATGTTCCCGTACTGCGCATCGGGGGAACCGGGCTGTCCGTGCCACAGCAGCATCCAGATCCGGCCACCGGCGGGATCGGCGAGGGCGTGCAGCAGTGCCTCGTACGCGTCGTAGCGCCCGGGAGTCACCTGGCGCAGCATGTGCTCGACCTGCCCGGTCGCCGCGGTGCCTGACGCGCTCACCCTGGATTCCGCCCCTCTTCGATCCGTACCCGTGCCCGAGTGGTCCGTCCCTGTGTCAGGGGACCTCCGGCCAGGTCATCAAACCAGCTTAAGCGGCAGTCCTGGCACCGGCTTGACTTCTACACGTGATGTCGTTGGTAGAAGGGGCGTACACGCTCCAGCATCCAGTCGCCCACCGGGTCCTGCGCGACATCCAGAAGGACGAGATTCACCGGCCAGGGGACCTGGACGCGGCCGAGCGCGCGGCCGAGCGCGTCCATGGGCGCGTTCCGGTCGGCGCCTTCCCAGGAGGAGAGCTGGACGCCCACGAAGAGGGCCGGCGCCTCGCCCTCGACGGAGGCGAGCACCCGGCGGGCGGTGATCACGACGCCGGCGGCCTCGAACTCGCCAGCCGCGGCGGCGAGGAAGTCGACGGGCTCCTCCTGCCAGTCCGGCTCGAAGAGCCGCACCCGCCCGCCGGACGCAGAGCCGTCGAGCGGGGTGCGCCCCGCGCGGCACAACTCGGCGACGGCGGGCGGCGGCAGGGGGACGCCGACCGTGCCGCCCGGGTTCACGGCGATGCCGAGCTGCGGGGGCAGGCCACGGGCGAACTCGCGGGCGGGGGCGACGGTGAACGACATGGGGAAACCCACAACGGCGAGGAACTGCTGCTCGGAGCTGAAGACGGGGACGTAGGCGGCGCCCTCGATCTCCATGGTGGGCAGGTCGAGACCGATGCTGTCGGGCCCGCCCCCGTTGGGCAGGGGGACCCAGAGGCTGCTGCGGCCGAGCACCTCGACGAGGCGGGCTCCGGCGGAGGAACTGCCGACGGAGGCGGCGAGGACCTCCTCCAGCTCGTTCCCGGGCCAGCCGCGGTACGGATTCTCCATGTGCTCGTCTCTTCCTCCCCAGGGCACGCACCCCGGCCGTGCGTGTTCGCGGCGTCGACGATAATCCAGCGCGGCCGGTGTGGGAGGCGCGGGGCTCGGGGCGGAGCCCCGACGAGAGCGCCGAGCCGGGTCGGCGGGGCGCGGGGGCGGGGCCCCCGACCACACCCCCCGGGGTCAGTCCGCCGTGAAGCCGATGACGCGCAGCCTTCCCGCCGCCTCCCGGTCCAGCAGGACCGCCGCCGCGCAGCCCCGCGGCAGACGGCCCGATTCCGCGTCGGCGATCAGGCGGCCCACCGCCCGGCGGTGGCGGGCGAAGGCGTACCCCGACACCCCGCGGCCCCGCTCGCGCTGGCCCTCCCGCGCCACCCGCGGCGGCACGTCGAGGAGCACGAGATGCAGCGACGTCCCGCGCCGCCGCGCCTCCCGCCCGAGCCAGCGCCGCACCCACGCCTGCGTGCCGCAGTCGTGGACGACGACGCTCTCGCCCGAGCGCAGGGCCCGCCACAGACCCGCGTAGTGCGCGAGGCGCACGAGGGGGCGGTAGACGGCGTACGGCAGGAAGCGGGGCGTGCGCGCGTCCCACCGGTCGCGGGTGTCCTGCGAGTCGATTCCGCGCCCGGTCACCGCGCGCTTCATCAGCGTCGTCTTGCCGCTCCCGGGCAGCCCGGAGACGACCACCACGTCACCGGCCGCGAAGACCAGGGCGCGCGGACTGCGGCCCGCACGGGCCCGCAGGTCGCGCAGGACGGGCGCGGGCGCCCCGAGCAGGCCACTGACGGAGACGCCCTGCTGGACGGGCATCCCCGCGGCCGTGGCGGCGTATGCGCCGGACCGCTGCAACATCATCACGCTCCCCCAAGTCGGGTCACCCCACCCTTGCCCATGAAGTGTAAAGAACTGGTAATACAGGACAACCGACTTTGCCACGGTCCGCGCGCCCCACTCCCGCCGCAGGCATGCGATGATGTGCGCGCCAACTGCATACCGGCCGCTTGAATCCGCGCGGGAGAGTCCCTGCCACCTGGTGTGGCGGGCGCCGAAGGAGCAAGTTCCTCCCTTGAATCTCTCAGGCCCCGTACCGCGTGCGATGAGGCAGATCTGAAAAGTGAGCCGTCCGGACGGCTCCACCCAAGGTGCAAGCCACGACCATCCAAACGCAGGGTCGCGGCGAACCTCTCAGGTTCCGATGACAGATGGGGAGGATTGTCCTCGCAGCCATGCCCTGGGAGCCATACCTATGACCAACGCCCCCCGTCGTACAGCCCTCGATGCCCTGCATCGATCTCTGGGCGCGACCATGACCGACTTCGCCGGCTGGGACATGCCGCTGCGTTACGCCAGTGAGCGCGACGAGCACAACGCCGTCCGCACGACGGCCGGCCTCTTCGACCTGTCGCACATGGGCGAGATCACCGTCACGGGCCCGCAGGCCGTCGACCTGCTGAACTACGCGCTCGTCGGCAACATCGGCACGGTGGGCCCCGGCCGGGCCCGCTACACGATGATCTGCCGGGAGGACGGCGGCATCGTCGACGACCTGATCGTCTACCGCCTCGGCGAGAGCGAGTACATGGTCGTCGCCAACGCCGGCAACGCCCAGATCGTCCTCGACGCGCTCACCGAGCGCGCGGCCGGTTTCGACGCGCAGGTACGCGACGACCGTGACGCCTACGCGCTGATCGCGGTCCAGGGCCCGCGGTCCCCCGGCATCCTCGCGTCGCTCACCGACGCCGACCTCGACGGCCTGAAGTACTACGCGGGCCTCCCCGGCACCGTCGCGGGCGTCCCGGCCCTTATCGCCCGTACGGGCTACACCGGCGAGGACGGCTTCGAGCTGTTCGTCGAGCCGCAGCACGCCGAGAAGCTGTGGCAGGCACTGACCGAGGCGGGCGCGCCGGCCGGTCTGATCCCCTGCGGCCTGTCCTGCCGCGACACGCTCCGCCTGGAGGCGGGCATGCCGCTGTACGGGCACGAGCTGACCACGGCGCTCACCCCGTTCGACGCGGGCCTCGGCCGGGTCGTGAAGTTCGAGAAGGACGGCGACTTCGTCGGCCGCGAGGCGCTCACGGCCGCCGCCGAGCGCGCCGAGACGGCGCCGCCGCGCAAGCTCGTCGGCCTGATCGCCGAGGGCCGCCGTGTCCCGCGCGCCGGCATGGACGTGGTCGCCGACGGCAAGGTCATCGGCACGGTCACCTCGGGCGCGCCGAGCCCGACCCTCGGCAAGCCGATCGCCATGGCGTACGTGGACGCCGCCCATGCCGCGCCGGGCACGCCGGGCGTCGGTGTCGACATCCGCGGCACGCACGAGCCGTACGAGGTCGTGGCGCTGCCGTTCTACAAGCGCCAGACGTGATCGTCCGCACCCTCTCTTCGTTCACCACCACTCCCCCGCGTACAGGAGAATTCAGGTCATGAGCAACCCCCAGCAGCTGCGCTACAGCAAGGAGCACGAGTGGCTGTCGGCCGCCGAGGACGGCGTGTCGACGGTCGGCATCACGGAGCACGCGGCCAACGCGCTCGGCGACGTGGTGTACGTCCAGCTTCCCGAGGTGGGTGACACGGTGACCGCGGGCGAGACCTGCGGCGAGCTGGAGTCCACCAAGTCGGTCAGCGACCTGTACTCGCCGGTCAGCGGGGAGGTCACCGAGACCAACGAGGACGTCGTCAACGACCCGTCGCTGGTGAACTCGGCGCCCTTCGAGGGCGGTTGGCTCTTCAAGGTGCGCGTCGGCGAGGAGCCGAAGGACCTGCTCTCCGCCGACGAGTACACCGATTTCGCGGGCTGACCCAAGACCTTAGGGACCGAGTGATGTCGCTTCTCAACACCCCTCTTCACGAGCTGGACCCGGATGTCGCCGCCGCCGTCGACGCCGAGCTCCACCGTCAGCAGTCCACCCTGGAAATGATCGCGTCGGAGAACTTCGCCCCGGTCGCGGTCATGGAGGCCCAGGGCTCCGTCCTGACCAACAAGTACGCCGAGGGCTACCCCGGCCGCCGCTACTACGGCGGCTGCGAGCACGTCGACGTGGTCGAGCAGATCGCGATCGA
>NZ_JBSFUR010000023.1:0-111193 GCF_053591895.1 Streptomyces sp. NPDC002867
CATCCGGAGATGGACGGGGTATCAACATATCTGGCGTTGATTTTTGGCACGCTGTTGAGTTCTCAAGGAACGGACGCTTCCTTCGTACTCACCCTTTCGGGCTTTCCTCCGGGCGCTTCCCTTCGGTCTTGCGTTCCGACTCTATCAGATCTTTCCGATCCGATTTCCTCGGTGCTTTCCGGTTCTTCGCTTTCGCGCTTCCCTTTCCGGCGGTTCCGACTCTACCAGATCCTTTCGGGCCTGATTCCCAGTCAGAGGGGATTGTCTTCCCGGCCCTTGGGCCGTTCCGACGAGGTGAGACTTTAGCGGAATCCCAGGCCCCGACGCTAATCGGGGTCTCGCTCGTTCGAAGGTCGAACGCGGATTCCTCATTCCGCGAAAACGCACGCGAAAGACGGGCGCCAGAAAGTCTGTCGCTCGCTCGAGTGGGTCTTGCGGAATGGTGTCCGGGGACCAGCCTGAGCCGGTGCTCACGTCGGACAACTCGGAGAACAGTACGGATGGCGGAACCCGGTGTCAACTCGGACCCCGGGCGCGTAGGCTGAGCCGCATGACCACGCGCACGTGCCTCAATCTCTGGTGGGCCGCCTGACGGCGGCCGGCACCTGCGCATGCTCTTCAACGGCCGCCGCTTCGGCGGCCGTTCGCGTTTCCCCGCTCCGGGGGTCCGGCCGCGGCAGCGGCGGCTCCGACCCGACATGGAGTGGAGTACGGAATGAAGCGGATCTTCAGCGGCGTCAAGCCGACCGGGCACCTGACCCTCGGCAACTACCTCGGGGCGATGCGACGCTGGGTCGAGATCGACCAGCACCGGTCGGAGTCCCTGTTCAGCGTCGTCGATCTGCACGCGCTGACCATCGAGCACGATCCGGCGCGGGTCCGCAGGCTCAGCCGGCAGGCGGCGACGCTGCTGCTGGCCGCGGGGCTCGACCCGGAACTGTGCACGCTCTTCGTACAGAGTCATGTGGACGAGCACGCGCGGCTTTCGTACATCCTCGAGTGCACGGCCACCGACGGCGAGCTGCGGCGCATGATCCAGTACAAGGAGAAGAGCGCGCGGGCTCGGGAGTCCGGGCAGAGCGTGCGGCTGTCGCTGCTCACCTATCCGGCGCTGATGGCGGCGGACATCCTGGCGTACCGGACCGACGAGGTGCCGGTCGGTGAGGACCAGACCCTGCATGTGGAGCTGACCAGGGACCTCGCGGTCCGGTTCAACCAGCGGTACGGGCACACCTTCACCGTGCCGCGGGTGACGCATCCGCCGGTGGCCGCAAGAGTCATGGATCTGCAGGACCCCACGTCGAAGATGGGCAAGTCCCACGAGGCCGGCGCCGGGATCGTGTACCTGCTCGACGAGGGGGACGTGGTGCGCAAGAAGGTCATGCGTGCGGTCACGGACAGCGGGCGCGAGGTCGCTTACGACCGGGAGGAGCGGCCCGGTGTCACCAATCTGCTGGAGATCATGGCGGCCTGCACCGGGCACGATCCGAGGGAGCTGGCCGGGGAGTACGGCTCGTACGGCGCGTTGAAGAAGGACGTCGCCGACGCGGTGGTGGAGATGCTGCGGCCGGTCAGGGTGCGCCACGCCGAGCTGGCGGCCGACCCGGCGTACATCGACGAGGTGCTGCGCAAGGGCGCCGACCGGGCCAGAGGGATGGCGCGTCCGACGGTCGACGCCGCCTATCGCGCGATCGGGTTGCTGCCGGCCTGAAGCGGTGAGCGCGGGCCGCCGCCGTTCATGGCGGGCGGCCCGCGTACGAGGCGGTCAGCCGTTGCCGGAGGCGAGCTCGCGGCTGCGGTCGCGGGCGGCTTCGAGGGCGGCGATGAGGGCCGCGCGAACGCCGTGGTTCTCCAGTTCGCGGATGGCGCTGATCGTGGTGCCGGCCGGGGACGTGACGGCCTCGCGGAGCTTCACGGGGTGTTCGCCGCTGTCGCGGAGCATCACCGCGGCGCCGATGGCGGCCTGGACGATGAGGTCGTGGGCCTGGGCGCGCGGGAGGCCGAGGAGGATGCCGGCGTCGGTCATGGCCTCGACGAGGAAGTAGAAGTAGGCCGGGCCCGAGCCGGAGAGCGCGGTGGCCGCGTCCTGCTGGGACTCGGGGACGCGCAAGGTCTTGCCGACGCCGCCGAAGATCTCCTCGGCGTGCACGACGTGCTCGGTGGTGGCGTGGCTGCCGGCGGAGATGACGGACATCCCTTCGTCGACGAGGACGGGGGTGTTCGGCATGACGCGGACGACGGGGGTTCCCGCGGCCAGACGCTCCTCGATGGAGGAGCACGTGATGCCGGCCGCGGCGCTGATGACGAGCCGGTCGGCGGTGACGTGCGGGGCGAGCTCGTCGAGGAGCTTGCTCATGTCCTGGGGCTTGACGGCCAGGATGAGGGTGTCGGCACGCTTGGCCGCCTCGGCGTTGGTGACCGCTTCGACCCCGTAACGGGTGCGGAGCTCCTCGGCACGCTCGGGACGGCGGGCGGTGACCAGCAGGTCGGCGGGGTGCCAGCCGGCGCGGATCATGCCGCTGAGCAGGGCCTCGCCGATCTTGCCCGTACCGAGGACTGCGACTGTCTGGGTCATGGCTCTGTTCACCTCGCCGGTCGGGATGCGTGCGCTCACATCCTTTCACCGGGGGCGGTGACGTGCCGCGGCCGTCCACGTGGCGGGCACGGCCGGGACGGTTCAGGCGGTGCGGCGGCGCAGGGTGGCGGCGCCGAGTGCGAGGACGAGGACGGCGCAGGCGGCGACGACCAGGACGTCGCGGAGGAAGGCGGCGGTGGTGTCGGTGTGGTGCAGGACCTCGTTCATGGCATCGACGGCGTAGGACATGGGCAGCACGTTCGAGACGGCTTCGAGGGCGGGCTGCATCCGGTCGCGCGGGGTGAACAGGCCGCACAGCAGCAGCTGCGGGAAGATCACGGCCGGCATGAACTGGACCGCCTGGAACTCGGAGGCGGCGAAGGCGGAGACGAACAGGCCGAGTGCCGTGCCGAGCAGCGCGTCGAGGAGTGCGACCAGGAGCAGCAGCCAGGGCGAGCCGACGACGTCGAGGCCGAGGACCGACAGGGCGAGCCCGGTGGCGAGGAGGGACTGGACGACGGCGACGAGGCCGAAGGCGATGGCGTATCCGCCGATGAGGTCGCCCTTGCCGAGGGGCATGGCGAGCAGTCGTTCCAGGGTGCCCGACGTGCGTTCGCGCAGGGTGGCGATGGAGGACACCAGGAACATCGTGATGAGCGGGAAGATGCCGAGCAGCGAGGCGCCGATGGAGTCGAAGGTGCGCGGGCTGCCGTCGAAGACGTAGCGCAGCAGCAGGAGCATCAGGCACGGCACGAGCAGCATCAGGGCGATGGAGCGCGGGTCGTGGCGGAGCTGGCGCAGGACGCGGGCGGCTGTGGCGAGGGTGCGGGCTGTGCTCATCGGGGGTCCTCCTGGAGGGCGTCGGCCTCGTCGACCAGGTGGAGGAAGGCCGCTTCGACGGTTTCGGTGCGGGTGCGGGCGCGCAGGTCGTCCGGGGTGTCCTCGGCGAGGATCTCGCCGTCGCGCATGAGCATGAGCCGGTGGCAGCGCTCGGCCTCGTCCATGACGTGGGAGGAGACGAGGATCGTCGCGCCGCGGTCGTCGGCGAGGCGGTGGAAGAGGTCCCACAGGTCGCGGCGCAGGACGGGGTCCAGGCCGACGGTGGGTTCGTCGAGGACGAGGACCTCGGGGGTGCCGAGCAGGGCGACGGCGAGCGAGACGCGGCTGCGCTGACCGCCGGAGAGGCGGCCGGCGAGGGCGTCGGCGTGCGAGGTGAGGTCGACGTCGGCGACGGCGCGCGCGACGTACTCCTCGCGGGCGTCCTGGTGGGCCCGGCCGGGGAGCAGGACGGAGGCGAAGTAGTCGAGGTTCTGGCGGACGGTGAGGTCGTCGTAGACGGAGGGCGCCTGGGTGACGTAGCCGATCCGGGAGCGCAGTCCGGCGTCGCCGGCCGAGCGGCCGAGGACCTCCAGGGTGCCGGTGACCTTCGCCTGGGTGCCGACGACGGCCCGCATGAGGGTCGATTTGCCGCAGCCGGAGGGCCCGAGGAGTCCGGTGATGCGGCCGGGCAGGACGGTGAAGTCGAGGCCGCGGAGGACGGTGCGGTCTCCTCGTACGACGGTGAGGCCGCGGGCCAGGATCGCGACGCCAGAGGAATTCATCATGTGATGAATAATGCGCCTGGCGGTGCCCTGGCGTCAAGGACAGCGGGTCGAGGACAGGGAGGAAGGTCGGGAGCGGGGGCCGGTAGGGACGGGGGCCGGTAGGGACGGGGATCAGACGGGGCGGCGGGTGACCGTGAGGTCGACGGCGTACGCCTCCTCGACCGATCCGTCCGGGAACAGCCGCAGCAGCTCGGCCCGCTCGCGATCGAGGAAGGCGCGGGCCGCGGCCTTGCCCGCCACCAGGAAGAGCGAGTGGCTGCCGAGGTTGGCGAGGTGGGTGTCGAGGGGGACGCGCCGGGTCCAGTACAGGCGGTGTTCGGCGCAGGGCACGCCGTCGGGCAGGCGGGCGGCGCCGGGCGCGCCGCGTGCCGCGCCGCCGAAGTCACGCCTCAGCCGCTCCTCCTGGGCGGCGATCCAGGGGACGTCCCGGTCCGCGACGTTCCACCACAGGGCGAGTGCGCCGCCGGGCCGCAGGACGCGCAGGGCCTCGGGGAGGGAGCGGGCGGGGTCCGTCCAGTGGAACGACTGCGCGTACGTGAGGAAGTCGGTGCTCGCGTCGGCGAGGGGGAGGGCGTCGCCGACGCCGCGGACGACGGGCACGCCGGGCAGCGACCGGCGGAACCGGTCGGTCATCGCGGCGCCCGGCTCCACGGCGGTGACGCGGGCGCCGCGCTCGCGCAGCAGCCGGGTGGCGATACCGGTGCCGGCGCCGACGTCCACGGTCCGGGCGCCGGTGAGCAGGCGGCCGGACAGTTCCTCGACGGCGTCGAAGAGGGCGGGCGGATAACCGGGGCGGGCGGCGTCGTACTGGTCCGCCGCGGTGTCGAAGGAGAGGGCACGCCGGGACCGATCGGAATCCGTCATGCCCCTCATCCTTCCCGCGGGGCGGCTAGTTGCGCCGGGATCTGCCGTTCCGGCGGGCGCGGGCCGCCGGGTTCCCGGAGCGGCTGCCGCGGCGCTTCTCGTACTGCCGGAGCGCCGTCTCGTACTCGGCGCGGCGCAGCTGCTCGCCGGGGGCTTCCGTCAGGCAGCGCAGGGAGTAGGCGATGAGGGAGCCGATGAAGCCGATCGCCTTGAGGCTGCGCAGCGAGTCCTCGGAGGCGGAGCCGGTCGGCCGCCGGCCGAAGCTCTCCCAGGTCTTGCGGAAGGCGATGGCGCTGCAGACGGCGAACATCACGACGACGAGGACGTTCACGAAGCCGCCGACCTCGGCGATGGCCAGGCCCTGGTAGGCGAAGCGCAGCACGAGCGCGGCGGCGAAGGCGGTGACGAGCGCCCCGGCGCCGACGGCGGCCCGGCGCAGCCCGTAGCCCCCGTCGTGCTCCACCCACGTGGTGCCGAAGTAACGGATGGGCTCGGGCCGCGGGCCGGTGCCGCTGCCGGTGCCAGTGCTGTCGCCGGGGCTCTCGGTGTGCTCGCTCACGGGTCGATTATCCCCGCGGCGAGGGTGCGGGTCAGGAGCAGCGGATGGTGACGTAGCCGTCGCTGCCCGTCTGGACGTAGGCGTCGGAGACGAATTCGCCGTTGGCGATGTTGTCCCAGATGTTGGTGGTGCCGTACGGGCCGGTGATCGTCTCGCCCGGCTTCTGGCAGTTGATCGGGACGCTCGCGCCGTACGGCAGCACCCGGATGAGCCGGTACTGGGTACCGGGGCCGGAGCGCACGTTCAGCCGGACGCCCGGTGCGACCGGGTAGCGCTTGACCGTGAAGGTCTCCACGGCCTCGGTCCCCGCCTCTTCGCCCTGTACTTCCTCAACAGCCATCGAGTTCTCCCCCGTTGATGCACGTCTGATGCACGTCGTGTGAAAGCGGCGTGACTCGCCGCGCGCAGGCTAGCAAGCCATGGCTGGATCGTACGCATCATCGACTAGGCTCCGAGCGTCGCGCGTGCGCACCATCAGACGGGGGTGGGAGATGCCACCGCTGCGCAGTACCGGGTGGTTCCCGGAAGCGGAGCATCCGGAGTATGCCGGGCAGTACCGCCTCGAGGCCTGCCTCGGCAACGGCGGCATGGGCGTCGTCCACCTCGCCACCTCCGCTTCGGGCCTGCGGCTCGCGGTCAAGGTCATTCACGCCGAGCACGCCTCGGACGCCGAGTTCAGGGCGCGTTTCCGCCAGGAGGTCGCCGCCGCCCGCCGGGTCAGCGGCGCGTTCACGGCACCGGTCGTGGACGCCGACCCCGACGCCGAACGCCCCTGGATGGCAACGCTGTTCATCGACGGTCCGACGCTGTCGGACCGGGTCAAGCGGAACGGTCCCCTGGACGCGCCGGAGCTGCGCAGGGCCGGCGCGGGGCTCGCCGAGGCGCTGCGCGACATCCATCGCGCCGGCGTGGTGCACCGGGATCTCAAACCCAGCAATGTGCTGCTGGCCCCTGACGGACCGAAAGTCATCGACTTCGGGATCTCCCGTCCGGCGGACAGCGATCTGCGCACGGAGACCGGGAAGCTGATCGGGACGCCGCCGTTCATGGCGCCCGAGCAGTTCCAGCGCCCGCGTGAAGTCGGGCCCGAGGCCGATGTGTTCGCCCTGGGTGCCGTGCTCGTGCACGCGGCGACCGGGCGCGGTCCGTTCGACTCCGACAGCCCCTACATCGTGGCGTACCAGGTCGTGCACAACGAGCCCGATCTGGCGGGCGTGCCGGAGGATCTCGTACCGCTGCTGCGCAGGTGCCTGGCCAAGGACCCGCGGGAACGGCCCACGCCGTACGAGCTGATGGTGGCGCTGCGCGCGTCGTCGCCGTCGTCGGGGTGCGACACCCAGGCCTACATACCGGCGCAGCGTGGACCGGAGCAGCGGGAGAGGCGGCTCCCCGCGGCGGAGGAGGCCGCCGCCCCCGGAGGGAGGGCCGGTGCGAAGCACCACGGCCGGGCCCGGTGGGCGGCCGTCGCCGCCGGCCTCGCCGTGCTGGCCGCCGGTGCGGTCGTGACCGTCACCGCCACGTCGGACGATCCGGGACCGGGCCGCGCGGCACCGCGCGCCGAGCGGTCCTTCCGCCCCTGGAGCGTGGCACTGCACCGCGGCGACGGCGAGAACCGGACCCCGGTCTGCACCGGGGCCGGCCCTGCCCTCTTCTGTACGGCTCCCGGCACCGGAGCCGTACGGCTCGACCCGGCCGACGGCAGCACCGACTGGTCGGCGGGGAGCGCGGGGCCGCGGACGGCCCAGGGGCAGGGCGACGCGGGTCAGGAGCCCGTACTCGCGGGCGGCCTGCTGCACGTCGTCACGGCGGGCGGCGACCGCTACGAGGCGCTCGACCCAGCGACCGGCGCGGTGCGGTGGGACCTCGACATCTCCGCGTACGCCGCGGTGCGCCCCCTCGGTGACGTCGTGCTGCTGGTCACGGAGGGCGGGCAGGTGCGGGCCGTCGACGCCGCGACGGGTGCGGACCGGTGGCGTAAGCGGCTCGGCGGGCCGGGCACGCAGTGGGTCCGGGCCGCGGACGGCGAGGGTCCCGCCTTCGACGCGACGCTCTCCGCGGACGGAACGACCACACGCGTCGGCGCGATCGATCCGGCGAGCGGCCGGCGGCTGTGGAGCGAGCGGCTCCAGGGCTCGCTGACCCCGGCGGGGGCCGTGGACGGTGCGCTGTATCTGCTCTCGTCCGACGCGGACGGGTTCACCGACGCCGTGGTCCGTGTGGACACCGCGTCCGAGGACCGCGCCGTCAGCCGTGTCCCGCTGGCGGCCCCGGTCGACCAGGCGCAGGCCACGGTCGCCGGGTCCGTCGTCTACCTGTCGGGCGCGGGCGGTTCGCTCCTCGCCGTCGACACGTCCCGGCCGGCCGGGGACGCGCAGCTGTGGCGCCTGGAGACCGCGGTGACCCACCTGTCCCGGCCGGCGGCCGACGACCGCTCCGTGTACGTGTCGGCCGGTGACGGGCGGCTGCTCGCCGTCGACGTCGCCCGCGGCACGCTGACCGGCCAGACCAGGCCCCGGATGGACGACGGACGGTTCACGTACGCGGCCCTGCTGCCCGCCCCCGTCACCGCGCCCGGCACGGTCTTCGCCACCGCACCCGACGGGTCCGTCTTCGCCGTCGACGCGAAGGACCCGGCGCGCTGGTGAGCGCGCCGGGTCCCCGGTGACTGCGATACGGGCGGGTCAGCCCAGCTTGGAGACGTCCCGCACCGCGCCCTTGTCCGCGCTCGTCGCCATCGCCGCGTAGGCGCGCAGCGCCGCCGAGACCTTGCGTTCGCGGGACTTCGGGGCGTACGCCCCGCCCATCGCCTGCTCGCGGCGGGCCAGTTCGGCCTCGTCGACCAGCAGCTCGATCGAGCGGCCCGGGATGTCGATGCGGATGCGGTCGCCGTCCTCGACGAGGGCGATGGTGCCGCCGGACGCGGCCTCCGGGGAGGCATGGCCGATCGACAGGCCGGACGTGCCGCCGGAGAAGCGGCCGTCGGTGATCAGGGCGCAGGTCTTGCCGAGGCCGCGGCCCTTGAGGAAGGAGGTCGGGTAGAGCATCTCCTGCATGCCGGGGCCGCCCTTGGGGCCCTCGTAGCGGATGACGACCACGTCGCCGTCCGTGACCTGCTTGTTGAGGATCTTCTCGACGGCCTCCTCCTGCGACTCGCAGACGACCGCCGGGCCCTCGAAGGTCCAGATGGACTCGTCGACCCCCGCCGTCTTCACGACGCAGCCGTCGACGGCCAGGTTGCCCTTCAGCACCGCCAGGCCGCCGTCCTTGGAGTACGCGTGCTCCGCGGAGCGGATGCAGCCGCCCTCGGCGTCCTCGTCGAGGGTGTCCCAGCGCTCGGACTGGGAGAAGGCCTCGGCGGAGCGGACGCAGCCGGGGGCCGCGTGCCACAGCTCGACGGCCTCCGCGGACGGGGAGCCTCCGCGCACGTCCCACGTCTTCAGCCAGTCGGCGAGCGAGGGGCTGTGGACGCTGTGCACGTCCTCGTTCAGCAGCCCGGCGCGGTGCAGCTCGCCCAGCAGGGCGGGGATGCCGCCGGCGCGGTGGACGTCCTCCATGTAGTACGTGCGGTTCTTCGCGACGTTCGGCGCGACCTTGGCGAGGCACGGCACCCGGCGCGAGACGGTGTCGATCTCGTCCAGGCCGAAGGGGACGCCCGCCTCCTGGGCCGCCGCCAGCAGGTGCAGGATCGTGTTGGTCGAGCCGCCCATGGCGATGTCGAGGGCCATGGCGTTCTCGAAGGCGGCCATGGTGGCGATGTTGCGCGGGAGGACCGACTCGTCGCCCTGGGCGTAGTAGCGGTCGGTGAGCTCGACGACCGTACGGGCGGCGTTCTCGTACAGGGCGCGGCGGGCGGTGTGGGTGGCCAGGGTCGAGCCGTTGCCGGGCAGGGACAGGCCGATGGCCTCGGTCAGGCAGTTCATCGAGTTGGCGGTGAACATGCCGGAACAGGAGCCGCAGGTCGGGCAGGCGTTCTCCTCGATACGGAGCATGTCCGCGTCGGAGATCTTGTCGTTGACGGCGTCCGACATCGCGTCGACCAGGTCGAGCGTGCGGACCGTGCCGTCGACCAGGGTGGCCCGGCCGGACTCCATCGGGCCGCCGGAGACGAAGACCGTCGGGATGTTCAGGCGCAGGGCCGCGTTCAGCATGCCCGGGGTGATCTTGTCGCAGTTGGAGATGCAGATCAGGGCATCGGCGCAGTGCGCCTCGACCATGTACTCCACGGAGTCGGCGATCAGGTCGCGCGAGGGCAGCGAGTAGAGCATGCCGCCGTGGCCCATGGCGATGCCGTCGTCGACGGCGATCGTGTTGAACTCGCGCGGGATGCCGCCCGCCTCGCTGATCGCCTGGGAGACGATCCGGCCGACCGGCT
The DNA here is from genome assembly GCF_053591895.1 of Streptomyces sp. NPDC002867. Lineage (NCBI taxonomy): Bacteria > Bacillati > Actinomycetota > Actinomycetes > Kitasatosporales > Streptomycetaceae > Streptomyces > Streptomyces sp. NPDC002867. The sequence continues at coordinate 9,975 of NZ_JBSFUR010000023.1, forward strand.
GGAGGTGGGTGTGGCCCGGCACGAACTCCGTGAAGGAGTTGGCGACGGCAATGATCGGCTTGCGGCCGATGTCCGCGCCCGGTACACCGGAGGCCCGCATAAGGGCGCGGGCGCCCGCCATGTTGCGGCCGTGGGTGACAGTGCGGGACCTCAGCTCGGGCATCGTCGCTCGCTCCTCGTCGTGATGGGTGTACCTGTCTCGAGCGTACGCCGCGGCTCCAAGATCTGGACAGCGTGTCCGGAATGCGGGACGCCCGGCTCAGTACTCGGTCGGCTCGGTCCCTGGTCCGCTCAGACGCCGGTCGGGCCGGGGTCCGTGAGGTAGCGCTGCAGCGTGGGCGCCACCATCCGCACGATCTCCTCCGTGTCCACCGAGGCCAGCGGCTCCGCCTTGATCACGTAACGCAGGATCGCGATACCGATCATGTGGGACGCGGCGAGCTCGGCACGGAAGGTCGGGTCCGGTACGTCGAGGTCGCCCGCGACCCGCTCCAGCAGTCGCCGCAGGACGAACCCGCGCAGCACCGTCGCCGCCGCCTCGTAGGTCAGCGCGGAACGGATGATGGCGAGCAGCGGGGCACGGGTCGCCGGGTTCTCCCAGACGCCGATGAAGTAGCGGGCGAGCCGCTCGCCGATGCCCTCGGTGCTCGTGCCGAGGATCGCGGGGATGGCCAGCGCGGGCTCGAAGGAGACCTCGATCGCCGCGGCGAAGACGTCGTCCTTGGTGCCGAAGTAGTGGTGCACGAGCGCCGCGTCGACCCCGGCGGCCCGCGCGATCCCGCGCATCGTCGTCTTGTCGTAGCCGCGCTCGGCGAACTCGGTGCGCGCCGCCTGAAGGATCCGCTCGCGCGCGCCGGGCCCCTCGTCGGCCGCCTTGCGGGCCGGCCGCCCGCGCCGCCGGGGCGCCGCGCCGGTCATCGGGCCGTACCGGTCATCGCGTCTTGCCCGTCATCGCGTCCTACCGGTCCCGCCGTGGACGCGCGACGAGGCCGCGGAGGCCAGGTGCAGCCGCGTGAAGGCCAGCGCCTCCGCCAGGTCGGCCTCGCGTTCGGCGGCGGACATGGCGCGCCGCGTGTTGACTTCGATGACGACGTGGCCGTCGAAGCCGTTGCCGGCCAGGCGCTCCAGCAGTTCGGCGCAGGGCTGGTCGCCGCGGCCGGGCACCAGGTGCTCGTCCTTCGCGGAACCCTTGCCGTCGGCCAGGTGCACATGGCCGAGCCGGTCGCCCATCCGGTCCACCATCGCCATCGTGTCGGTCCGCGAGGTCGCCGTGTGCGACAGGTCGATCGTGAAGTGCCGGTAGTCGTCCTTGGTGACGTCCCAGTCGGGGGCGTACGCGAGCATCTCCCGGTCCCGGTAGCGCCAGGGGTACATGTTCTCCACGGCGAACCGGACGTCCGTCTCGTCCGCCATGCGCCAGATGCCGCGGACGAAGTCGCGCGCGTACTGCCGCTGCCAGCGGAACGGCGGGTGCACGACCACCGTGGAGGCCCCGAGCTTCTCGGCGGCGGCCTGCGCCCGCTGGAGCTTGACCCACGGATCGGTGGACCAGACCCGCTGGGTGATCAACAAGCACGGGGCGTGGACGGCGTGGATGGGGACCTGGTGGTAGTCGGAGAGCCTGCGCAGCGCCTCGATGTCCTGGCTGACGGGGTCCGTCCAGACCATGATCTCGACCCCGTCGTAGCCGAGGCGCGCGGCGACCTCGAAGGCGGTCGCCGTCGACTCCGGATAGACGGAAGCCGTCGACAGGACAACCTTCGCATCCGGGATGCGCACGACTGGTTCTGCCACGGAGACAGCCTAAAGGCACGCGCTAGGCGGTCGGCAGATGGTCGAGGCGCCGCAGGATGACGCCCTCGCGCAGCGCCCAGGGGCAGATCTCCAGCTCCTCGGCGCCGAAGAGGTCCATCGCCCCCTCCGCGACCAGGGCTCCTGCCAGCAGCTGACGGGCCCGGCCCGGGGAGACACCGGGCAGGCCGGCGCGCTGCTCCACCGTCATGGCGGCGAGCTTGGGCACCCAGCCGACGAGTGACGAACGACTCAGCACGCGCTGGACGTAGAGGCCCTCGCCGGAGCGGGCCGCACCCGCGATGCGGGCCAGCTGCTTGAAAGTCTTGGAGGTGGCGACGATGTGGTCCGGAGGGCCCAGCCGGCTGAATTCGCCGACGACACGGGCGATCTCGGCGCGCACATGGCGCCGCAGCGACTTCACGTCCTGCGGGTCCGGCGGGTCGCCCGGCAGCAGTCCCGTGGTCAGCCGGCTCGCGCCGAGCGGCAGGGAGACGGCGGCGTCGGGCTCCTCGTCTATGCCGAACGCGATCTCCAGCGAGCCGCCGCCGATGTCGAGGACCAGCAGCTTCCCGGCCGACCAGCCGAACCAGCGGCGGGCCGCGAGGAACGTGAGACGCGCCTCCTCCTCGCCCGAGAGGACCGTCAGCTCGACCCCCGTCTCAGCCTTGACGCGGGACAGGACCATGTCCGCGTTGGTCGCCTCGCGCACGGCGGAGGTGGCGAAGGAGAGGACCTCTTCGCAGCCCTTGTCCTCGGCGGCCTGCAACGCGTCGGCAACGGTGTGGACCAGCCGCTCGATGCCCTCCTCGCCGATGGCACCGCCCTCGTCGAGCAGCTCGGCAAGACGCAGCTCCGCCTTGTGGGAGTGCGCGGGAAGAGGGCGGGCGCCGGGGTGGGCGTCCACCGCCAGCAGGTGAACCGTGTTCGAACCGACGTCGAGGACTCCGAGTCTCATGGGCGGAACGCTACTGCGGTCGCGCGCATACGCTGGAGCCGTGCCAAAGACGAAAAAGGCGAAGCCGGGCAAAGCAGCGCCCGCTACGAGGTCCGAACGGCCCGACAACCCCGACAAGCGCTCCGCGAAGAAGACCGAGCCCGACGAAAAGGGCCTGGACTTCCCCCGAGCATGGGTGGAGTTCCCCGACCCCGCCGACGACGAACAGGTCTTCCGGTGCGACCTGACGTGGCTCACCTCACGCTGGAGCTGCATCTTCGGCAGCGGCTGCCAGGGAATCCAGGCCGGGCGGGCGGACGACGGCTGCTGCACGCTGGGCGCGCACTTCTCCGACGAGGAGGACGAACAGCGCGTGGCGGAGCACGTGGCACGCCTGACGCCGGACCTGTGGCAGTTCCACGACGTCGGCACCCGGACCGGCTGGGTGCAGCAGGACGAGGACGGTGAGCGCCAGACGCGCCGCTGGGAGGGCTCCTGCATCTTCCAGAACCGCCCGGGCTTCGCGGGCGGCGCGGGCTGCTCGCTGCACATCCTCGCGCTGCGCGAGGGCCGGGAGCCGCTGGAGACCAAGCCGGACGTGTGCTGGCAGCTGCCGGTGCGGCGTACGTACGAGTGGATCGACCGGCCGGACGACACCCGCGTGCTGCAGGTGTCGATCGGCGAGTACGACCGCCGGGGCTGGGGCCCGGGCGGGCACGACCTGCACTGGTGGTGCACGTCGGCGACGTCGGCGCACGGCGCGGGCGAGCCCGTGTACGTGACGTACCGCCCGGAGTTGACCGAGCTGATGGGCAAGGCGGCGTACGACGTGCTGGTGGAGCTGTGCGAGGCGCGTCTGGCGTCGTCGCTTCCGCTGGTGGCGCCGCACCCGGCGGACCCGAAGCCCCGCTGACGGGCGGGCCGGGCGGGCGGCGGCCCGCCCTCGGCGCCCGGGCCGCCGGGGGGTACGCCCCCCGGCGCGCGGAATGCCGGGGGGACGCCGCGGAGGACCGTTTCGGCCGGGTCAGTCCGAGGGCGGCGGGGTCGCCGGCTCGGACGGCGGTTCCGACGCGGGCGGTGACGTGGGCGGGTCGGACGGGTCGGACGAGGACGGCGGCGGAGAGGTCGGCGGCGTCGGGTCCGGCGAGGACGGCGGCGGGCTGGAGGGCGGCGGGCTCGACGGCGGCGTGGGGGTCGGGTCGGGCGAGGAGGGCGGCGGGCTGGCCGCCCCGCGGCCGTGGATCGCCACGACCGCGCCGGCCGGCTCGATGCCGACCTGCGCCCGCCAGTATCCGGACGGCTCCCGCGAGGAGTCGACGGTGAGGTACAGAGTGATCGTTTCGCCAGGGTAGAGAGTGCCGGACGAGCGCGTGGTGCGCAGCCAGGGCACGTCCGTCCACAGCGACCAGTCGACCGGGGCGCCGCCGGACGCCATGAGCGTGATGACGGTGGTGTCCCCGGCGGGCTGCGCCTCGACCGTGAGCCTGCCCGGGCCCCGCCCGTAGGCGGAGGGCGGGGCGGGGGTGCCCGTGCTGACCACCTCGACGGAGACGTCGGACGTGGGGCGGTCGGCCGTGAAACGGGGGTCGGGCGTCGCGCTCGCGTTGCCCGCGTGCTCGTAATGACCGTACCGGTCACCCTCGGCCGAGGCGTCCTGGTCGCCGGCGCTGATGACCGGTCCGCGATGGCCCTCACCGGTCAGCGGCGCCCCCCGGTACGCCGCCCACAGGGCGAGCACCGGCGCGGCCACGACAGTGGCCACGACCGTGGTGGTCACCACGCGGGCGCGCATCCTGTCGCGCCGGGCGGCGTGGTCCTTGGGATCGAGCGGGAAGCCGTCCGGGCCGAAGCGCGGGGCGCCGGCGCGGGCGCGCGGGACGTGCCGCATCGCGACGTACGCGGCGGCGCGCGGCGCCTCGACCAGGGGCAGCGCGGCCGGTGTGACGGACGAGCCGGGCCAGGGCCCCCGGGCGCCGGCGCGCTCGGCGGCGCGACGGCAGCGGGGGCAGTCGTCCACGTGGCGCACGAGCTCACGGCGCAGCGCGGCCGAGAGCAGGACGCGGTTGTCGCCGGTGAGCCGGGCGACGGCCGGGCAGTTGCCGGTCTCGACGACGGCGAGCGCGGCCCGCGTGCGCTCCACCTCGCAGGCCGCGGCGGCCAGCAGCTCGCGGGCCGCGGTCTCGCCGAGGCCGAGGACCGAGGCGACGGCGGCCGGGCCGAGGCCGTGGCGCACGGCCAGTTCGAGGGCCTCGCGCTGCTCGGGGGTGGTGCCGGCGGCCTCGGGCCAGGCCAGCAGGGCCAGTTCGGCGCGGCGGCGCTCGGCGGCCTCGGGGGCGACGCGGGGCGCGGGCCCGCCGCCGGCGGCGGGCCGTCCGGTGTGGGAGCCCTGGCGCCTGCGGCGCTGCTCGCTGAGCCGGCGCAGACAGGCCCAGCGCGCGAGCGCGTACATCCAGGCCCTCCGCTCGGCCTCGCCGGACGGGCAGCGTCCGTGCTGCCGTTCGGCGATGGCGAGGACGTCACCGAGGACCGCCGTCGCCGCGTCGTGGTCGCACAGCACGGAGAGGCAGTAGGTGAACAGGCCGTCGAGATGCGGCTCGTAACGCGCGGGCGGTCGCTCGGCGGACGGACGGGGCGCGCGGCGGTGCGCGCGGTGTGCGCCGGTGATGTGGGTAGGGGTTTCCAGCCTGCTGCTCGTCACTCCGTGACCGTAGGGGCAGCACCGGACCCTGTTCGTACCCCTTGAGCACTTTTAATCCATACGGGTGAACCGTTCCCTCTCGGGAGGACGGAAGGGACAGGTTCCGCGCCCCGGGTGCCCACTGTTTCGCGCTGCGCGCCGGGCAGCGCGCCCTCCGGCAGCGGGCGCCGGGCAGGGCTGTCAGCGGGCCCCGCTACGGTTTGCGCATGGCTGCCCGTACGAAATCCGCGAAGGACCGGCCGTCCTACCGCTGCACCGAATGCGGCTGGACCACCGCGAAGTGGCTCGGCCGCTGCCCCGAGTGCCAGGCCTGGGGCACGGTCGAGGAGTACGGCGCGCCCGCCGTCCGCACCACGGCCGCCGGCCGGGTCTCCACCGCCGCGCTGCCCATCGGTCAGGTCGACGGCCGGCAGGCGACCGCGCGCTCCACGGGCGTGGACGAGCTCGACCGGGTCCTCGGCGGCGGTCTCGTGCCGGGGGCCGTCGTGCTGCTCGCGGGCGAGCCGGGCGTCGGCAAGTCGACGCTGCTGCTCGACGTCGCGGCCAAGGCGGCGAGCGACGACCACCGCACGCTGTACGTGACGGGCGAGGAGTCCGCGAGCCAGGTCAGGCTGCGCGCCGACCGGATCAGGGCCCTGCACGACCACCTCTACCTGGCGGCGGAGACGGACCTGTCCGCGGTCCTCGGCCATCTGGACGCGGTCAAGCCGTCCCTGCTGATCCTCGACTCCGTGCAGACGGTGGCCTCCCCCGAGATCGACGGCGCGCCCGGCGGCATGGCCCAGGTCCGCGAGGTCGCGGCCGCCCTGATCCGCGCATCCAAGGAGCGCGGCATGTCCACGCTGCTGGTGGGCCATGTGACGAAGGACGGCGCGATCGCGGGTCCCCGGCTGCTGGAGCATCTCGTCGATGTGGTGCTCCACTTCGAGGGCGACCGGCACGCCCGCCTCCGCCTCGTCCGCGGCGTGAAGAACAGGTACGGGGCGACGGACGAGGTCGGCTGCTTCGAGCTGCACGACGAGGGCATCACCGGCCTGGCCGACCCCTCGGGCCTGTTCCTCACGCGCCGCGACGAGCCCGTCCCCGGCACCTGTCTGACGGTCACCCTGGAGGGCCGCCGCCCGCTCGTCGCCGAGGTGCAGGCGCTGACGGTCGACTCGCAGATCCCCTCCCCCCGGCGCACCACCTCGGGTCTGGAGACCTCGCGGGTGTCGATGATGCTGGCGGTCCTGGAGCAGCGGGGCCGGATCTCCGCGCTCGGCAAGCGCGACATCTACAGCGCGACGGTCGGCGGTGTGAAGCTCTCCGAGCCCGCCGCCGACCTCGCGATCGCCCTCGCGCTGGCGTCGGCGGCGAGCGACACCCCGCTGCCGAAGAACCTGGTCGCGATCGGCGAGGTGGGACTCGCCGGCGAGGTCAGACGGGTGACGGGCGTCCAGCGGCGGCTCACCGAGGCGCAGCGTCTCGGCTTCACCCACGCCCTGGTGCCGTCCGATCCGGGCAAGATCCCGGCGGGCATGAGGGTCACGGAAGTCGCCGACATGGGGGATGCTCTGCGGGTGCTCCCACGCGTCCGCCGGAAGGCTCCCGACGGCGCCTGAGGCGTACGCCCCCCGGGGCGACGAGGCTCGCCGGTAGACTTTGCCCTGGTCTCGCCCACCCGTACGAGCCGGAGGAGTGCAGTGGCAGCCAAGGACGGGGCAGCAGCACCCGGAAAGTCCGGCCAAGGCACGGGCAACGAAGCGCTGATCCGCGCCGCCCTGAGCGCGGTCGCACCGGGCACCGCCCTGCGCGACGGCCTGGAGCGCATCCTGAGGGGGAACACCGGTGGACTGATCGTTCTCGGCATGGACAAGACCGTCGAGTCGATGTGCACGGGCGGCTTCGTGCTGGACGTGGAGTTCACCGCGACCCGGCTGCGCGAGCTGTGCAAGCTGGACGGCGCGCTGATCCTCGACAAGGACATCTCGAAGATCCACCGGGCCGGTGTCCAGCTGGTCCCGGACGCCTCCATCCCGACCGAGGAGACCGGCACCCGCCACCGCACCGCGGACCGGGTCTCGCGCCAGTGCGGCTTCCCCGTGGTGTCCGTGTCCCAGTCGATGCGGCTGATCGCGCTCTACGTGGACGGGGAGCGCCGTGTCCTGGAGGAGTCCGCGGCGATCCTGTCGCGGGCCAACCAGGCGCTGGCCACCCTGGAGCGCTACAAGCTCCGCCTCGACGAGGTCGCGGGCACGCTGTCGGCGCTGGAGATCGAGGACCTGGTCACCGTCCGGGACGTCACGGCGGTCGCGCAGCGCCTGGAGATGGTGCGCCGGATCGCCACCGAGATCGCCGAGTACGTGGTGGAGCTGGGCACCGACGGCCGCCTCCTCTCGCTCCAGCTCGACGAGCTGATCGCGGGCGTGGAGCCCGAGCGCGAGCTGGTCGTCCGCGACTACGTGCCCGAGCCGACGTCCCCCAGAGCTGCGCCCGGGAGGGGCAGCCAGCGCTCGCGCACGGTGGACGAGGCGCTGGCGGAGCTGGACGCCCTCACCCACACCGAGCTGCTCGAACTGCCCGTCGTGGCACGGGCGCTGGGCTACAGCGGCTCGCCCGAGACCCTGGACTCCGCGGTCTCGCCGCGGGGTTACCGCCTGCTGGCGAAGGTGCCCCGGCTGCCGGGCGCGATCATCGAGCGGCTCGTCGAGCACTTCGGCGGACTGCAGAAGCTGCTGGCCGCCAGCGTGGACGACCTCCAGGCCGTGGACGGCGTCGGCGAGGCGCGGGCGCGCAGCGTACGCGAGGGCCTGTCGCGGCTCGCGGAGTCGTCGATCCTGGAGCGGTACGTCTGAGACGTGTACGGGCGAGGGGCCTCACGACCTGGTCGTGAGGCCCCTCGCCCGTGTCCCGGCGGCTCAGCGGCCGGCCGTTCAGTCCTTGTCGAGGCGGAACGACGCGGGCAGCACCTTCACCCCCGGGAACGTGACCTCGACGAGATAGGTGCCCGGAGCCGCGCCGCCCGGGGACGTCGTCGGGCACTGCGGCGTGCTGCGCTTCCTGTCCCACTGGACGGTGTGCGTGATCGTCCCGTTGCCGGGGACGCTCAGGAACCGGGACGGGGCCGTGCGCGGGCAGTGGCCCGAGGACCACACGTCCTTGTCCTCCCTGTCGGTGACGGTGAACACCGCGGCCTTCGGTCCGAAGTCCGCCTTGCACGTCGTGGGCGACGAGTTGGTGACGACGAGCCTGAACGCGGGCTTCTCACCCGGCGCGTAGGACACCTCAGTGGTGCTGAGGGTCAACCGCAGTGCGCCGGGCGCGCAGTTGGGGAGTGCCGAACCGGCCGGGACGTGTACGCCGGGGGCGCCTTGCGAGGCGCCGCCCGTGGCGCCGGGGCCACCCGTGGTGGCACCGTCCCCGCCGCTCGCGCCGCCCGGGCTCGCGGAGCCGTCGCCGGAGCCCCCCGCACCGCCGGAACCGCTCGTACCGTCGCCCGACTCGTCACGCCCGCCGGGCTGTTGGCTGATCGCGGGACCGGACTGGTCGGGTCCGGGAGTGATCGAGTGCGCGGGGGCCGGGCCCTTGCCGTCCGCGGTGTTCTTGCCGTCGTCGTCCCCGCCGGACGTGACGGCCCACACGATCAGCACCGCGAGCAGCGCGACCAGTGACGCCGCGACTGCCCTCCGTCGCCAGTAGATGGAGGAGGGAAGCGGCCCGATCGGATTGCGCAGAGATCCCACGGACCGAACTCTACGAGAGAACGTGCCCAACTCCCGCCCCACCCGCCGCCCTGGCACGAAGTTCTGCTGATCATCATCACGGGCCGCGCCCCGCGAGGCCATGACTTCCGTCGGGAGTCGCTCGGGACGATCGCGAAGGGTGACCGGACCGACTGGGACGATACGGTCCGTGACCATGGACAGCAGCATCACACGCGCTCTCTACCGCGACATCGTCGGCTTCGCCCACACCACGCCCTCCTGGGTGCGGCACCTCGCCGAACTCTGGACGGAAGCAGGACTGTTGCTCTTCGGCGTGCTGTTCCTCGTCGCCTGGTGGCGGTCGCGCACCGGTGAGCTGCGCGCGATAGCCCTCGCCGTCCTCGCACCGCTGGTGACGGCGGCCGGCTACGTGGTCAGCGAATCCCTCAAGTCCCTGGTGGACGAGGAGCGTCCGTGCCGCACGGTCACGGAGGCCGCCGCGTCGCTGGTGCCCTGTCCGAGGTACGGCGACTGGTCCTTCCCGAGCAACCACTCGGCCATCGCCGGGGCCGTGGCGCTCGCGATCGCGTGGCCGCGGATCGCGGTGCTGACGGTGCCGATGGCGCTGCTCATGGCCTTCTCCCGGGTCTTCGTCGGAGTCCACTACCCGCACGACGTGCTGACGGGCCTGGTGGTCGGCGCGCTCGTCGCGGCGGTCTGCGCGACGGCACTGCTGCGCCCGGCCCGGGCGCTGTTCGGCGCCATGCGCGCGAGCCGCACCGGAATCGTGCTCTGGTTCGCAGGCCCCGGCCCTGCCCCGCGGCCCGCCCACGAGACGACGCACGCCGTCCGGGTGCCGTGACGCGGGGCGTGCGGGGGCGCCCGCTCCCGCACGGGCCCGGCCTGCGCGCTCCCTGGGCGCCGCTCACCGCACCCGGCCCGCCCTGCCGGCCCTCCGCGGCCGCCGCGCGGGCCCGCCCGGGCGGGTGCATACGTCCGCCGGCCGCCGGGGCATGCCAGGATCGTGCGTGCCATGACTGTCACTCATGATTCCCAGACGCCCGACGCCCTCGACCCCGAAGCCCTCCACGTCCCCGTCATCGCCTGGTTCGACCGGCACGCGCGTGACCTGCCCTGGCGCCGCCCGGAGGCCGGCGCGTGGGGCGTGATGGTCAGCGAGTTCATGCTGCAGCAGACCCCGGTCTCCCGGGTGCTCCCCGTGTACGAGGAGTGGCTGGCTCGCTGGCCGCGCCCCGCCGACCTCGCGGCGGAGGCTCCCGGCGAGGCCGTCCGCGCCTGGGGGCGGCTCGGCTACCCGCGCCGTGCGCTGCGGCTGCACGGCGCCGCACGGGCCATAGCGGAGCGGCACGGCGGCGAGGTGCCGCGCGTCCACGCGCAACTGCTCGCCCTGCCGGGCATCGGCGAGTACACGGCGGCGGCGGTGGCCTCCTTCGCGTACGGCCAGCGGCACGCGGTGCTGGACACCAACGTGCGGCGGGTCTTCGCCCGCGCCGCGACCGGCGTCCAGTACCCGCCGAACGCGACGACCGCGGCCGAACGCCGCCTCGCCCGCGCTCTGCTCCCCGCCGAGGAGAGCACCGCGGCCCGCTGGGCCGCGGCGTCCATGGAGCTCGGCGCGCTGGTGTGCACCGCACGGAACGAGGACTGCGGCCGCTGCCCGATCGCCGCGCGGTGCGCCTGGAGGCTCGCGGGGAAGCCCGCGCACGACGGGCCCGCGCGCCGCGGCCAGACGTACGCCGGCACGGACCGCCAGGTACGCGGCCGGCTGCTGGCGGTCCTGCGCGAGGCCGCGACACCCGTACCGCAGTCGGCGCTGGACGCGGTCTGGGACGAACCGGTGCAGCGGGCCCGGGCACTCGACGGGCTCGTGGCCGACGGGCTCGTCGAGCCTCTGGACGGCGGCCTCTACCGGCTCCCGCTCGGCTGAACCAAAAGCTCTACCCCGTCACCACCGCATCTCAAACATCGGTTGTTACACAACCGATGGACGGCCGTGCGTCGCCCGAGGGCTGCTCCGCACAGCGCCGTGACAACCCGCCCGTAGCTTCTGTCACGCAACGACACACGGGGTTTTCACGGGGACGGAGGCGGTTGGAATGGCGCACGGCGAGGTGCTCGAATTCGAGGAGTACGTACGCACCCGGCAGGAGGCGCTGCTGCGCAGCGCCCGGCGCCTCGTCCCCGACCCCGTCGAGGCCCAGGACCTCCTGCAGACCGCGCTGGTGCGCACGTACGGCCGCTGGGACGGAATCGCGGACAAGTCGCTCGCGGACGCGTACCTTCGCCGCGTGATGATCAATACGCGCACCGAGTGGTGGCGTGCCCGCAAGCTCGAAGAGGTCCCCACCGAGCAGCTCCCGGACGCGAGCGTCGACGACGGCAGCGAGCAGCGCGCGAACCGCGCCCTGCTGATGGACGTCCTCAAGGTGCTGGCCCCCAAGCAGCGCAGCGTGGTCGTGCTGCGGCACTGGGAGCAGATGAGCACCGAGGAGACCGCCGCAGCGCTGGGAATGTCGGCGGGTACGGTGAAGAGCACGCTGCACCGGGCGCTCGCGAAGCTCCGCCAGGAGCTCGAGTCGCGGGACCTGGACGCCCGCGCCCTGGAGCGCGACGAGTCGCGGCGTATCCACCGGCAGGGCGAACGGGAGCGGGAGCGGTGCGCGGCCTGACAGGCAGAGGCAGCGGGACACGGGTGGCGGGCAGCACGGCGACGGCCGGGCTGGTCGCCTTCGCCCTGTTGGCCGCCGGCTGTTCCACCGGAGGCTCGGGGTTGCAGGACGAGGGGGCCGCCCCGTCCGGCCACGCGGCGAAGGCCACGCCCTCCCCGGCGCCGTCCGGGAGCGCCGGACAGTTCTCGAAGGCGGTCGACGCGGTGGAGCTGCTCAAGAACGACCCGAAGGTCAGCGCCCGGGTCAAGGCGGACCTGCGGCCGTGCGCCAAGGACTCGTACCCGGTGGACACCTCGTACGGAGTCCTCACCGGCAGCTCCGCCCCCGATGTCGTGGTGAACGTGATGACCTGTGCCGACGCCGTCGGCATGGGCACCTACGTGTACCGGGAGAACGGCGACTCGTACGAGAACGTCTTCGCCGTCGAAGAGCCCGCGGTGTACTCGGCGATCGACCGGGGCGACCTGGTGGTGACCAAGCAGGTGTACGCCAAGGGCGATCCGGTGGCCGAGCCGTCCGGCGAGGAGGTCACCACCTACCGCTGGTCCGCCGGGAAGTTCATCCAGCAGTTCTGGGTGCGCAACGAGTACAGCCGGTCGGTCGGCGAGGGGGAGGTCGTGGCCACGGACCCGCCCGCCCCGAGCGACAACTGACGACCCCGCGTCCCCCCTGAGACGTGTCCGCAGAGAAACGATCCCGAACGAGAGCTGAGAGCTGACGGATGGCCGAGACCCATGTCCTGTTCGTCGAAGACGACGATGTCATCCGCGAGGCCACCCAGCTCGCGCTGGAGCGCGACGGCTTCACGGTCACGGCCATGCCCGACGGGCTCCAGGGCCTGGAGGCGTTCCGGGCCGACCGGCCGGACATCGCGCTGCTCGACGTGATGGTGCCGGGCCTGGACGGCGTCAGCCTGTGCCGCCGCATCCGCGACGAGTCGACGGTTCCCGTGATCATGCTGTCGGCGCGCGCGGACTCCATCGACGTGGTGCTCGGTCTGGAGGCCGGCGCCGACGACTACGTGACGAAGCCCTTCGACGGCGCGGTCCTCGTGGCCCGCATCCGCGCGGTGCTGCGCCGCTTCGGACATGCCGGCGGCGGCGCGGCCGAGGCGTCCGCCGGGCAGCGGGAGCAGGACGGCGTGCTGGTCTTCGGGGACCTGGAGATCGACACCGAGGGCATGGAGGTCCGCAGGGGCGGCAAGCAGGTCGGGCTGACTCCCACGGAGATGCGGCTGCTGCTGGAGTTCTCGTCGACGCCCGGTACGGTGCTCTCCCGCGACAGGCTGCTGGAGCGGGTCTGGGACTACGGCTGGGGCGGTGACACCCGCGTCGTGGACGTCCATGTGCAGCGGCTGCGGACCAAGATCGGACAGGATCGCATCGAGACGGTCCGCGGCTTCGGTTACAAGCTGAAGGCGTGACGCAGGCCGTATGAGCTCCGGACAGGACCCCGTCGGATGAGACGCCCCTCCCTGCGCACCGGCGTCCGGTGGAAGATCAGCATCGCCATCGCCGGCGTCGGCGCCCTCATCGCCATGGCGCTGAGCCTGGTCGTGCACAACGCGGCGCGCGTCTCCATGCTCCGCAACGCCCGTGACGTGCAGATGGACCGCGTCCTGCTCGCCCAGCGCTGGTACGAGACCTCCAAGAACCGCGACCCGCGCTTCAACAGCAAGATCAACGACTCGGCCCTCCCCGACGAGCTGCAGAAGCTGATGCGCGAGAACCGGCGCGGCAGTTACGTCGACGACAGCGGCGAGACGCCCGAGATCTGGGCCGCCGTGCCGCTGGCGAACGGCGACGTGCTCTCCCTGCGCACCGAGTTCACCGGGCGCAGCGCCACCGTGATGAAGGACCTCGACCGGGCGCTGATCATCGGCTCGGTGTCCGTCGTGCTGTGCGGCTCCGCGCTCGGCGTGCTCATCGGCGGTCAGCTCTCGCGCCGGCTGCGCAAGGCGGCCGCGGCCGCGGGCAATGTGGCGCAGGGCAACACCGACGTACGGGTCAGGGACGCCATCGGCGGGCTCGTGCGCGACGAGACGGACGAGCTGGCCCGCGCCGTGGATGCCCTGACCGACGCCCTGCAGTCCCGCATCGAGGCGGAACGCCGGGTCACGGCCGACATCGCGCACGAGCTACGCACGCCCGTGACGGGTCTGCTGACCGCGGCGGAGCTGCTGCCCCCCGGCCGCCCCACCGAGCTCGTACGGGACCGGGCCCAGGCGATGCGCACGCTGGTGGAGGACGTGCTGGAGGTGGCGCGGCTCGACAGCGCGTCGGAGCGGGCCGAGCTCCAGGAGATCCAGCTCGCGGAGTTCGTCGGCAGGCGGGTGGCCGCGCTGCACCCCGAGGCCGAGATCCGGGTCGTCCACGAGTCCTGGGTGAACACCGACCCGCGGCGCCTGGAGCGCATCCTGGGCAATCTGCTGACCAACGCCGTGAAGTACGGCAAGGGCCCCATCGAGGTGACCGTCGAGGGCCGCGTGGTGCGCATACGGGACCACGGGCCCGGGTTTCCCGAGGCGCTGCTGCGCGAGGGGCCGAGCCGGTTCCGTACGGGCGCGAGCGACCGGGCGGGAACGGGCCACGGCCTGGGCCTGACGATCGCGGTCGGCCAGGCGCGGGTGCTGGGCGCCCGCCTGACCTTCCGCAACGCGGCCCCGGAGGGCTCGACGCCGCTGGGCGCTTCGGGCGGGGCGATCGCGGTGCTCTGGCTGCCGGAACACGCCCCGACGAACACGGGCAGCTTCCCGATGCTCCCCCTGGACGCCTGACGGCTCGGATCGGGCGGGGCGGGGCCAGCGCGGCGGGCCGTCGGGCCGTCGGGCCCCGAACGGCGTCGAGGGCGACCCCGAGGACAGCGTGATGCCGTCCTCGGGGTCGCCCTCGATCCGATCGCCCAGCCGGCCGCGCCAGCCCGGGGCCGAGCCCTTCGGGGTCGCGTCAGATGGTGACGCCGACGGTGCGCAGGAAGGACACCGGGTTGAGCGCCGAGCCGTAGTTCGGGGTCGTACGGATCTCGAAGTGCAGGTGCGGGCCGGACGAGTTTCCGGTGTTGCCGGACTTCGCGATCGTCTGGCCGGCCTTCACGGTCGAGCCGATGGAGACCTTGATCGTCGACAGGTGGGCGTACTGCGAGTACTTGCCGTTGGCGTGCTTGATCACGACGGCGTTGCCGTACGCGGGGCCGTCGCCGCCACCGTTCGGGCCGGCCTTGACGACCGTACCGGCGCCGGCCGCCTTGACCGGGGTGCCGACCGGAACGGCGAAGTCCTGGCCGGAGTGCTTGGCGGACCACATGGCGCCTCCCTGGGCGAAGCTCGCGGTCAGCGTGTACTTGTTGACGGGCTTGACCCACGCGGCCGGCTTCTTGGGGGCCTTCTTGGCCGGGGCCTTCTTCGCGGCCTCGGCCTTGGCCGTCGCGGCCTTCGCCTTCAGCTGCGCGGCGACCTTCGCCTGGGCGTCGGCCTGGGCGGCGACGGCGGACGCGGCGTCCACGACGGCCGGCTTGGCGGCCTTGCCCGCATCGGCGGAGGCGACACCCGCACCGGCTCCGACGACCATCACGGCGCCCATACCGGCGGCCACGACAGCCCCACGGGTACGGAGCACGGACGGGCGGAGACGGTTGATCACGGTGCGCTTCGACATACGGGAGACCTCCGGGCATGAATGGACCCGGCGTGCTCGCCGGGCTGGCTCCACATTGGTAACCCGGCCCCCCAAGACGTCTCAAATGCCTCAACTACGACATCACGTCGTAGGGAAGCCCCTGTGAACGGCATCTCTTGACGCCCTCGGAACGCGCACACAGACAGCCGAAAACAGGTCGATATATGCCTACAGGTCGGGGTTTAGCCGCATGTCGGGGCCCTGTCCGTCCGGTGCGGGCGACATCCAGGGGGTCACTGGCCGACGAAGGGGCGAAAGTCCCGCCCCACAGTGGACCGAACATGCCCGTTCCGGCCGCCACAACGGCACTATTACGTCTAGTAGGTCCGATTCGTCCTGTGCGCCTTGTCACGGCCGGGGCCCGCCCGGAGCCCCCGGATCGTGACCCAGGCCACGGACTCGGGGCCTCCACGGGGTGGTGAAGAGCGCCCGGAATGCGGCATTTCGCGGTGACCGGGGCCACATGACACGGCCCCGAGGCGTCCTTCCGGAGCGGGTGCGCTTGCGGGATCCTCCCGTGGCATGAGCAGACCCGTGAATCCCGTGAACCGCCGCCCCGGTCTCCGCCGCGGCTGGATCTGGACCGCCGTCGCCGGACTCGCCTGCACCCTCACCCTGAGCTCCCCCGCGGGCGCCGGCCCCGCGGACACCGGCCTGGGGAACGCGATCGACACGATCCTCTCCGACGCCCGCCTCGACGGCGGAGCGGTGAGCGTCGTGATCGCCGACGCCACCACCGGGGAGCGCCTCTACCGGCGCGACGCGGCCGACCGCCTGATGCCCGCCTCGAACACCAAGCTCCCCACGTCCGTCGCCGCCATGGCGCTCCTCGGCCCGGACCACCGCTACACCACCGACGTCCTGACCACCGGCACCCGCCTCGGCTCCACCCTGCACGGCGACCTCTACCTGCGCGGCAGCGGCGACCCCACGACGCTCGCGAAGGACTACGACCGCCTCGCCGCCGACCTCGCCGCGAGCGGGATCCGGCGGGTCACCGGACGTCTCGTCGCCGACGACACCCGGTTCGACGACCAGCGCCTCGGCCGCTCCTGGGCGGCCGACGACGAGTCCTCGTACTACTCGGCGCAGATCTCCGCGCTCACCCTCGCACCCGACACCGACTACGACTCCGGCACAGTCGTCGTCGAGGCCAGGCCGGGCGCCCGCCCCGGCGACCCGCCGACGGTGAAACTGACCCCGCCGAACGACTACGTACGCCTCGACGTCCAGGGCACGACCGTGGAGCAGGGCCGTCCCGACACCCTCTCTGTCGAGCGCCGCCACGGCACCAACACGATCACTGTCAGCGGCGACATCCCCCTCGGCGCGAATCCCACCAAGGAGTGGATCACCGTCTGGGAGCCCACCGGCTACGCCGCCGCCTTCTTCGCGGACGCGCTCGCCGCCCACGGCGTACGGATCGCGGGCAGCCCGCGCCTGGGCCGCCCCACCCCGCCCGGCGCCCGCACGCTCGCCTCGCACCGCTCCATGCCGCTGAAGGAGCTGCTGCACCCCTTCATGAAGCTCTCGAACAACATGCACGCCGAGGCCCTGACGAAGACGATCGGCCACCGGACCTCCGGCCACGGCACGTGGGACGCGGGTCTGAAGGCCATCGGCGCCCATCTGGCGAAGGAAGGCGTACGGACCGGAACCCTGCGCCAGGCCGACGGCTCCGGCCTGTCCCGGATGAACCTCTTCCCGGCCGAGGAGCTGGCCACCCTGCTGCTCTCCGTGCGCGACGAGCCCTGGTACGCGGACTGGTACGCGTCCCTGCCCGTGGCCTGCGCCCCGGACCGCCCGGTCGGCGGCACCCTGCGCTCCCGGATGTGCTCCACGCCCGCGGCGCTCAACGCCCGCGCCAAGACGGGCTCGCTCACCGGCGCCTCTGCGCTGTCGGGATACGTCACGGACGCGGGCGGCCGGGAACTCGTCTTCAGCGTCGTCCTGAACGACTACCTGGCGTCCTCGGTCAAGAGCATCGAGGACGCGGTCGTCGTGACGCTGGCGTCCTCGGACACCGCGAAGGGCACGATCAGGACCGCCCGCCCCACCGGCGCCCGCGCGGTGGAACCGGACGCCGCCCTCGAATGCTCCTGGCGCAAGCCCGCGCGCTGCTGAGCATGCGCAGACGAAAGGGCCCGGCCCCGGACCTCAGGTCCGGGGCCGGGCCCTTCACGTCAACCGGCCCGCAGGGCCGTCACGCGTCCTTCGACAGGTTCGGCCCCGTGCCGCCGGCCGCCTGCTCGATCGGCGGGACGTCCGGCAGAGCCGACTTCTCCTCGCCGCGGAAGGTGAACTTCTGCTGCTCGCCCTCGCCCTCGGTGTCCACGACCACGATGTGACCGGGGCGCAGCTCGCCGAAGAGGATCTTCTCCGACAGGATGTCCTCGATCTCGCGCTGGATGGTGCGGCGCAGCGGCCGGGCACCCAGGACCGGGTCGTAGCCCTTCTTGGCGAGGAGCGACTTGGCCGTGGAGCTGAGCTCGATGCCCATGTCCCGGTCCTTCAGACGCTCGTCCACCTTGGCGATCATGAGGTCGACGATCTGGATGATGTCTTCCTCGGTGAGCTGGTGGAAGACGACCGTGTCGTCGACACGGTTGAGGAACTCCGGCCGGAAGTGCTGCTTGAGCTCCTCGTTGACCTTCGCCTTCATCCGCTCGTAGCCGGTCTTGACGTCGCCCTGGGCGGCGAAGCCCAGGTTGAAGCCCTTGGAGATGTCCCGGGTCCCGAGGTTGGTCGTCATGATGATGACCGTGTTCTTGAAGTCCACGACGCGGCCCTGGGAGTCGGTCAGACGACCGTCCTCCAGGATCTGCAGAAGGGAATTGAAGATATCGGGGTGGGCCTTCTCGACCTCGTCGAAGAGGACGACGGAGAACGGCTTCCGGCGCACCTTCTCGGTGAGCTGGCCGCCCTCTTCGTAACCCACGTATCCGGGCGGGGAGCCGAAGAGACGCGAAACCGTGTGCTTCTCGCTGAACTCCGACATGTCGAGGGAGATCAGCGCGTCCTCGTCGCCGAAGAGGAATTCGGCGAGCGTCTTGGAGAGCTCGGTCTTACCGACGCCGGAGGGGCCGGCGAAGATGAACGAACCACCGGGGCGCTTCGGGTCCTTCAGACCGGCGCGGGTACGCCGGATCGCCTGGGACAGCGCCTTGATGGCGTCCTTCTGGCCGATGACGCGCTTGTGGAGCTCGTCCTCCATGCGCAGCAGACGCGAGGACTCCTCCTCGGTCAGCTTGAAGACCGGGATGCCGGTGGCCGTGGCGAGGACCTCGGCGATCAGCTCGCCGTCGACCTCGGCGACGACGTCCATGTCGCCGGCCTTCCACTCCTTCTCCCGCTTGGCCTTCGCCGCCAGCAGCTGCTTCTCCTTGTCGCGGAGAGAGGCCGCCTTCTCGAAGTCCTGGGAGTCGATCGCGGACTCCTTGTCCCGGCGCACGCCGGCGATCTTCTCGTCGAACTCGCGCAGGTCCGGCGGCGCGGTCATCCGGCGGATACGCATCCGGGAACCGGCCTCGTCGATCAGGTCGATCGCCTTGTCCGGCAGGAAGCGGTCCGAGATGTACCGGTCGGCCAGGGTGGCGGCCTGGACCAGCGCCTCGTCGGTGATGGAGACCCGGTGGTGGGCCTCGTAGCGGTCGCGCAGACCCTTGAGGATCTCGATCGTGTGCGGCAGCGACGGCTCCGCGACCTGGATGGGCTGGAAGCGGCGCTCCAGGGCCGCGTCCTTCTCCAGGTGCTTGCGGTACTCGTCGAGCGTGGTGGCGCCGATGGTCTGCAGCTCGCCTCGCGCCAGCATCGGCTTGAGGATGCTCGCGGCGTCGATCGCGCCCTCGGCGGCACCCGCACCCACGAGGGTGTGGAGCTCGTCGATGAACAGGATGATGTCGCCGCGGGTGCGGATCTCCTTGAGGACCTTCTTCAGGCGCTCCTCGAAGTCACCGCGGTAGCGGGAGCCGGCGACCAGCGCACCCAGGTCGAGGGTGTAGAGGTGCTTGTCCTTGAGGGTCTCGGGCACCTCGCCCTTGACGATGGCCTGCGCCAGGCCCTCGACGACCGCCGTCTTGCCGACGCCGGGCTCGCCGATGAGCACGGGGTTGTTCTTGGTACGGCGGGACAGCACCTGCATGACCCGCTCGATCTCCTTCTCGCGCCCGATGACCGGGTCGAGCTTGGACTCACGAGCGGCCTGGGTGAGATTCCGGCCGAACTGGTCGAGGACGAGGGAGGTCGAGGGAGTGCCCTCGGCCGGGCCGCCGGCCGTGGCGGCCTCCTTGCCCTGGTAACCGGAGAGCAGCTGGATGACCTGCTGCCGCACCCGGTTGAGATCGGCGCCCAGCTTCACGAGGACCTGGGCGGCGACGCCCTCGCCCTCGCGGATCAGGCCGAGCAGGATGTGCTCGGTGCCGATGTAGTTGTGGCCCAGCTGAAGAGCCTCCCGGAGCGACAGCTCCAGGACCTTCTTGGCACGGGGCGTGAAGGGGATGTGACCGGACGGGGCCTGCTGGCCCTGGCCGATGATCTCCTCCACCTGCTGGCGGACCGCCTCGAGCGAAATCCCGAGGCTCTCCAGGGCCTTAGCGGCGACACCCTCACCCTCGTGGATAAGGCCCAGGAGGATGTGCTCGGTGCCGATGTAGTTGTGGTTGAGCATCCGGGCTTCTTCCTGAGCCAGGACGACAACCCGCCGCGCGCGGTCGGTGAACCTCTCGAACATCGTTAATCGCTCCTCAGAGCGGTCAGGCAGTAAGGGGTCGGTCCCCTCCCTGTCCTTCCGCAGCTTAGTCCCGCAAGCGGGGACCGCTCATTCCAACTGCCGACACCCGTCTGTGGCCTCCTGACCCCTGAACGCCGACAACTGCTCCAACCCGATGGTGCGAGACGATGTTCCCGCAGGCCAGGCAGTTACCCCCACCAGCAGTACGCCGATGGCGAACGTGAGCCGGCCCGGCGAGCGTGTCGCCCCTCCCCACTAGGAATGTCTTACCCGTTGCCACCGACAGTCCATGCGGCACGCAGCCGTTCCCTCAGCTACGGGCGAACAACCTTGCGCCGGTGCACGCGTCCGGACAGCGCCGATTCGCCCACGTTGTGCGACGAAACGTGCACCTTGCGTAACCCACCAGGGCGGTACGCAGTTCCCCGGACATGGTCCTCGCCGTCCCGCACCCCCGCGCGCCTCTCGAAGGCGGCGCCGCGCATTGGTACCGCAGCGCACTCGGCTGGGCGGTGGCCGACGGCTCACCCCCGGAGCTGGTGACCGGACGGGATTTCGACGTACTGGAGCTGCCCGCGGAGGCCGGGGCCGCCGTGCTGCGGCTGACGGACCGCAGCGGGCCCGTGGCCGTTCAGGGGCGCAGGATGCGGCTATTGGTGGCCGCTGGGAGCGCGGAGGAGCTGCCGGGGCTGCTCGACTGGCTCGAATGGGGCGGGGTCGATCTCGACCTGACCGCCATGGGCGAGGGCGGGCGGATGACCGCCCCGCCGCCGCCCGGACGCGGCGACGTCCGGGGAACCGCCCGCTGGCTGCGCCCTCCGGGGCGCTGGAGCCGGCTGCCGGCTCTCGCCGCATTCGGGGACAGTGGGGATGCCCCCGATCTCGTACGGCTGGTGGACACGGCGGCCACGGAGTGCCACCGCGTCCGACTGCTGCGTGCCGGACGCGCGCGGATGCAGCCGACGGGAACTCAGCCGTTCGCCTTCTCGTAGGCCTCGCGGACCGTCGCCGGGACGCGGCCGCGGTCGTTGACCTCGAAGCCGTTCGCCTTGGCCCAGGCGCGGATCTCGGCGGTGTCCTTGTTGCCGCCGGACGCCGCGCGGCCCTTGCCACGGCCGGTCGCCGCGCGACCGCCGGTGCGCCGGCCGTTCTTCGCGTAGGGCTCGAGGAGGCTCCGGAGCTTGTCCGCATTGGCGGTGGTGAGGTCGATCTCGTAGGTCTTGCCGTCCAGAGCGAACGTCACCGTCTCGTCCGCCTCGCCACCGTCGAGGTCGTCGACAAGAAGGACCTGAACCTTCTGTGCCACCGGATTTCCTTTCATCGAAAATGCAGTACGCGGAAAGGAAACCGCTTTTCCCTGGAAAACACAAACCCTCGGCAGAGGTTCAGAACCGCGAGAACACGGGAAACGTGCGCGATTCGGACATAGAGATCCGGGCTCTTGCGGCGATCACAGGTGCAGAAGCATCCGGCTGTTGCCCAAGGTGTTCGGCTTCACTCGTTCGAGCCCCAGGAACTCGGCGACACCCTCGTCATAGGAGCGCAGCAGCTCGGCGTAGACATCCGTGTCCACCGGAGTCTGTGTCTCGCCGATCTCGACGAAGCCGTGCTTGGAGAAGAAGTCCACTTCGAAGGTGAGGCAGAAAACCCGGCGCACTCCCAGCCAGCGGGCGGTCTGCAACAGCTTGCCCAGCACCTGGTGACCGATGCCGTGCCCCTGGAAGGCCGGGTCCACGGCGAGTGTGCGCACTTCGGCGAGGTCTTCCCACATCACATGGAGGGCGCCGCAGCCGACAACCCTCGCGTCCGCGTCGCGTTCCGCGACCCAGAACTCCTGGATGGCTTCGTAAAGGGTGACCGTCGCTTTGTCGAGCAGGATGCCTTCGCTCACGTACGGATCCACGAGACGGCGGACGTCCGGCACATCGCTGGTCCGGGCCCGCCGGACGGTGATGGCATTTGCTGCGGCATAAGGCATGGCCCGACGCTATCGCCCCGCGGCGCCGGTGCCGTCGGCGGCCTCGCCGCCCTGAACGATGTGCATGGCGGCTTGCAGCTGCTCGCGCTGCTCGGGCGACATCATCCCGAAGAAGGCGACGAGTGCGGCGGCCGGGTTGTCGCTCTGGGACCAGGCTTCGTTCATCAGTGCGGCCGAGTAGGCGGCCCGGGTCGAGACGGCCGTATATCGATAGGCGCGGCCCTCGACTTCCCTGCGCACCCAGCCCTTCTGATGGAGATTGTCCATTACCGTCATGACGGTGGTGTAGGCGATGGACCGTTCCTGCTGGAGGTCTTCCAGGACTTCCCTGACCGTGACCGGCCGGTTCCATTGCCAGACCCGAGTCATGACGGCGTCTTCGAGCTCTCCCAATTGACGGGGCACATTGCCACCATAGTGGGAGATCCTGGAGTCATCGCCTATTGATGGAGCAAAAAGGACGTACGGCCGCAAATCTGCCGTACGTCCTCGTTGTGCTGCTCGGGTCAGGCGTCGGGCCCCGCCTGCTTCGCCGACTCGGCGCGGGCGAGCGCGGCGTCCACCGCCGCGTCCTCCTTGGCCTTGTTCGAACCGCCCTGGCTCTTGACGATCGTCACGACCAGACCGATGAAGAAGGCGGCCATCACCACCGGGGGCACGAGCGCGGAAACGTAGTCCATGCCCTCCAGAGTAGCTATCCGGCGGCGCGCTGCTCCGGCGGGGGCACCGGCTTGCGGCGTGGCGGGAAGACCTCCGAGGGCTTCGGCACCGGCCGCTCGTCCGGGGCGGGCGGCGTGGGCTTCGGCTGCTGAGGCTGCTGCGGCTGCTGCGGCTGCTGCGGCTGCGGCTTGCTCTTCGGGTTCTCGGCGGCACGTCCGCCGGGCAGCGCCGTGAGCCGGGCACGACGGGCGCCCGCCGGCGCCGGCACGTGCACGGCCGACGCGGGGACGCCCGGCACGGGGACGCCCGGCACGGGGACGCCCGGCACGGGGACGGCCTGCCGGGCGAGCCGGGCCTGCACGGACTGCTCGGCGAGCGCCAGGCAGCGCCGGAGCACGGCGGCGGCCACCGGATGGCCGCGCAGTGCGCGCAGGGCGGCGAGATCGTCGGTCAGGGGCTCGTGGCCGGCGGCCAGCGCTTCCTGGAGGAGCTCCAGATAGCCGGTGGCGGAGCCGGGCAGGGCAGCGCGGTAGCGGGCGAGATCGGCGACGAGGAAGTCCCGCTGCCGGCCCGCCTCGCGCACGGCCTCGTCGACGGAATCGGCCAGTCGCAGGCAGTCCCTGACGTCCTCGTCGGCGAGCGGAGCGGGATGGAGGGCGGCGGCGAGGGCGCGTCGGAGCACTCGCAGCTCGTCAGCGCCGAACGCCATGCCGCCGTGGGATCCGTATGGCGTGGGCATGGCCCGACCATACGAGCCGACGGCACAAATTCCGTTTAATGGTACGAAAGCGGGCGTTGCGCCCAAGGTGGTGCCGGTTCCCGGCCACCGCCCCGGGCCGTCACAGGCGCGAGACGTTCCGCTCGTAGACCAGGCGCAGACCGATCAGCGTCAGCCACGGCTCGTGCTCGTCGATCGCCGACGACTCGCCCAGCACCATCGGCGCCAGACCGCCCGTCGCGATCACCGTCACCTCGTCCGGGTCCTCCGCCAGCTCCCGCTTCATCCGGTGGACCACCCCGTCCACCTGGCCGGCGAAGCCGTAGACGATGCCCGCCTGCATCGCCTCGACCGTGTTCTTGCCGATCACGCTCCTGGGGCGGACGACCTCGATCTTGCGCAGCTGCGCGCCCTTGACGCCGAGCGCGTCGACGGAGATCTCGATGCCGGGGGCGATCACGCCGCCGACGTACTCGCCCCGCACGCTCACCGCGTCGAACGTCGTCGCCGTGCCGAAGTCCACCACGATCGCGGGCCCCCCGTAGAGGTCGACCGCCGCGGCCGCGTTGATGATCCGGTCCGCGCCGACCTCCTTGGGATTGTCCGTCAGGACCGGGACGCCGGTCTTGATGCCGGGCTCCACGAGGACCGCCGGGACGTCGCCGTAGTAACGGCGGGTGACCTCGCGCAGCTCGTGCAGAACCGAGGGGACGGTGGAGCAGATGGCGATGCCCTCGATCCCGTCGCCCAGCTCCTCGCCCAGCAGCGGGTGCATGCTCATCAGACCCTGCAGCAGGACGGCGAGCTCGTCCGCCGTGCGGCGCGAGTCGGTGGAGATGCGCCAGTGCTCGACGATCTCCTCGCCGTCGAAGAGGCCCAGCACGGTGTGGGTGTTGCCGACGTCGATGGTGAGCAGCATCAGGCGTCGACCTCGCGGAGGTCGAGACCGATGTCGAGGATCGGCGACGAGTGCGTCAGCGCGCCCACCGCGAGGTAGTCGACGCCCGTCTCGGCGTACGCGCGGGCGTTGGCCAGGGTGAGCCGGCCGGAGGACTCGAGGATCGCGCGGCCGGCCACGAGCGTGACAGCCTCCTCGGTCTCGGCCGGGGTGAAGTTGTCCAGCAGGATCAGGTCGGCGCCTGCGTCGATGACCTCGCGGACCTGGTGCAGCGTGTCGACCTCGACCTCGATCGGGAGGTCCGGGAAACGGTCCCGCACGGCCTTGAACGCCGCGGCGACCCCGCCCGCCGCCACCACGTGGTTGTCCTTGACCAGCGCCGCGTCGGACAGCGACATCCGGTGGTTGACGCCGCCGCCGCAGCGCACCGCGTACTTCTCCAGGGCGCGCAGGCCGGGCGTCGTCTTGCGGGTGTCGCGCACCTTGGCCTTCGTGCCTTCGAGGGCGTCGGCCCAGGCGCGCGTCGCGGTCGCGATGCCGGAGAGGCGGCACAGGATGTTCAGTGCGCTGCGCTCGCCGGTGAGCAGGTCGCGCGTGCCCGCGGTGACGGAGAGCAGCTTCTGGCCCGCCTCGACGCGGTCGCCGTCCTCGACGTGCCGCTCGACCTCGAAGTCGGAGGTGCACACGATCGACAGGACGGCTTCGGCGACCCGCAGGCCCGCGACCGTGCCGGCCTCGCGGGCCGTGAAGTCGCCGGTGGCCACGGCGTCCTGCGGGACGGTCGCCGCGCTGGTGACGTCCACGCCGCCGTCGAGGTCCTCCTCGATGGCGAGGTGGGCGATGTCCTCGACCTGCACGGGGTCCAGGCCGGCCGCGGCCAGCAGCTCGGCGAGCGCGGGGTCGAGGCCGCTCTCGTACGTCTCGTCGGCACAGCCGCAGCCGTCGCCGCAACCCGTGCCGGCGGCGGGGGCGCCGATCTGGATCAGCGGTACGTCCACGGGCTCCGGACGTTCTTCGGGCGTGGTCACGGTTGCGGCTCCCTGGGGGCGATGGGCGTTACGGGCGGAAAGGCTTCACTGGCGGTACGCCGTGGGACGAGGCCGCGGTCTGGCGTGAGGCGCACCGTGATGTGACGGCGCCAGCCGGCGTCGTCGCGGTCGGGCTGGTCCTCACGCCAGTGGCACCCGCGGGTCTCGGCGCGCTCGCGGGCCGCGGCGACGAGGACCCGGGAGACGAGGAGCAGGTTGGTGGCCTCCCAGGACTCGACGCCGGGCTCGGCCGCCTTGGGTCCGTCGGCGTCGTGGGCCGCGTTCAGCGACAGCGCCTCCAGGGCGTCGGCCGCGTCGTCGAGGCTGGCCGCCGTCCTGATCACGCCGGCGCCGTGGGTCATGATCCGCTGGACCTCGTGGCGCTCCTCGGGGGCGAGCAGCGGGACGGTGTCGCCGGCCGCCTCCTGGGGCGCACCGGCGCGGGCGTCCGCGCGGGACGCGATGTCGGCCGCGATCCGCTCGGCGAAGACCAGGCCCTCCAGGAGGGAGTTGGACGCGAGCCGGTTGGCGCCGTGGACGCCCGTGCAGGCCACCTCGCCGCACGCGTACAGGCCCGGGACGGTGGTCCGGCCGTGCAGGTCGGTGCGCACGCCGCCGGAGGCGTAGTGGGCCGCCGGGGCGACCGGGATCGGCTCGGTCACCGGGTCGATGCCGTGGGCGCGGCAGGCGGCCAGGATCGTGGGGAACCGGTTCTCCCACATCTCCGCGCCGAAGTGGCGGGCGTCCAGGTACATGTGCTCGGTGCCCTGCTCCTGCATCCGGCGCATGATGCCCTTCGCCACGATGTCGCGCGGGGCGAGCTCGGCCAGCTCGTGCTGCCCGGCCATGAAGCGGATCCCGTCCGCGTCCACGAGGTACGCGCCCTCGCCCCGGACCGCCTCGGACACCAGCGGCTGCTGGCCCTCGCTGTCCCGGCCGAGGAACAGCACGGTGGGGTGGAACTGCACGAACTCCAGGTCCGAGACCTCGGCTCCGGCGCGCAGCGCGAGCGCCACGCCGTCGCCGGTCGAGACGGCGGGGTTGGTCGTCGCCGAGAAGACCTGGCCCATGCCGCCGGTGGCGAGCACGACCGTGGGGGCGTGCACGGCGCCCACGCCGTCGTGCTGGCCCTCGCCCATGACGTGCAGCGTGATGCCGGCCGTGCGGCCCTCGGCGTCGGTGAGCAGATCGAGGACCAGGGCGTTCTCGATGGCGCGCAGGCCCTGGTCGCGGACCGCGTCGACCAGGGCGCGGGAGATCTCGGCGCCGGTCGCGTCGCCGCCCGCGTGCGCGATGCGCCGGCGGTGGTGGCCGCCCTCGCGGGTGAGCTCGATCTCGCCGGACGCCGGGTCGGTGTCGAAACGCGCGCCGGTGGCGATCAGCCGCCGTACGGCGTCGGGGCCCTCGGTGACCAGGGTGCGTACCGCCTCCTCGTCGCACAGACCCGCGCCCGCGACGAGGGTGTCGTCGAGATGCTGCTCGGGTGTGTCGCCGTCGCCGAGCGCCGCCGCGATGCCGCCCTGCGCCCAGCGGGTGGAGCCGTCGTCGAGGCGGGCCTTGGTGACCACCACGGTGCTCAGACCGGACGCGGCGCACCGCAGGGCTGCGGTGAGGCCGGCGACTCCGGAGCCGACCACGACGACGTCGGCCTCGATGGCCCAGCCGGGAGCGGGGGCGGTCAGCCGTATTCCGGTCACTGCTGGGCTCCGAACGTCAGCGGAATGTTGTCGATCAGGCGGGTCGTGCCGACCTTGGCCGCGACGGCGAGGATCGCCTCACCGGTGTGGTCGTCGGGGACCTCGGTGAAGGTGACGGGATCGACGAGTGCCAGGTAGTCGAGCACCAGCGGCGGGTCGGCCTGGGCGGCCTCGTCCAGCACGGTGCGGGCGGCGGCCCGCACGGCGTCCGCGCCGCCCGGCGGGGCGGCCTGCGCGACCGCGTGGGCGTCGGCGGCGGCCCGGGCCTCGCCCATCGCGGACAGGGCGGCGGCGCGGGCCGGGGCGGCGGGGACCGCCTCGGCCCGCGCGTGCAGCGCCTGCTGCGCGGCGAGGCGGTCACGGGCGGCGAACAGCGCGTGGGACAGGGCGAGCGCGGTCCGACGCTCGGCGGGCGAGAGGTAGGCGTTGCGGCTGGAGCGGGCGAGGCCGCTGTCCTCGCGGACGGTGGGCACGCCCACGATCTCCACGGGGAAGTTCAGGTCGCGGACCATGCGGCGGATCAGGGCGAGCTGCTGGGCGTCCTTCTGGCCGAACAGCGCGACGTCCGGTGAGGTGAGGTGCAGCAGCTTGGCGACGACGGTGAGCATGCCGTCGAAGTGGCCGGGGCGTGTCCTGCCCTCCAGCACGCCGCCCATGGGGCCCGCGGTGATGCGCACCTGCGGCTCGCCGCCCGGGTAGACCTCCTCGACGGACGGGGCGAACACCACGTCGGCGCCCGCCTCCTGGGCCACCGCCAGGTCCGCGTCCAGCGTGCGCGGGTAGCGGTCGAGGTCCTCGCCCGCGCCGAACTGCAGCGGGTTGACGAAGACGGTGACGATGACGAAGCCCTTGTCGCCGACGTGCTCACGGGCGGCCCGGATGAGCCCGGCGTGGCCCTCGTGGAGGGCGCCCATGGTCATCACGACGGCGGTGCGGCCGGGGACGGCGTAGTGCCCGACGACGTACCCGAGGTCCTCCCGCGTCGGCACCAGCTCGACGTCTCGCCTGGTCTTACGGCTCATCGCAGGTCCCCCTCCGCGAGGACGCCCAACAGGTCTTCGGCGAGCTCCGGCTTGAGCATGCCGTGTGCGAGGGCCCGGTCCGCGGTCGTACGGGCCATGGCCAGATATCCGGCGACGGCGCCGGGGGCGTGCTTGCGCAGCTCGGCGACGTGCGCCGCGACGGTGCCCGCGTCGCCGCGGGCGACGGGGCCGGTCAGGGCGGCGTCCCCCGAACGCAGCGCGTTGTCCAGGGCCGCGCCGAGGAGCGGGCCGAGCATACGGTCGGGGGCCGCGACCCCCGCCGCGCGCAGCAGCTCCATGGACTGGGCGACCAGGGTGACGAGGTGGTTCGCGCCGAGCGCGAGGGCCGCGTGGTACAGCGGGCGGGCCGCCTCCTCGATCCACTCGGGCTCGCCGCCCATCTCGATGACCAGCGCCTCGGCCGCGAGCCGCAGCTCCTCGGGCGCGGTCACGCCGAACGAGCAGCCCGCGAGCCGCTGCACGTCCACGGCCGTACCCGTGAACGTCATCGCCGGGTGCAGCGCGAGCGGCAGCGCCCCGGCGCGGGTCGCCGGGTCGAGCACCTTGGCGCCGAACCTGCCCGAGGTGTGCACGAGCAGCTGACCCGGCCGCACGGCGCCGGCGCCGGCCAGGCCGTCGACGAGGCCGGGCAGCGCGTCGTCGGGGACCGTGAGCAGCACGAGCTCGGCACGGGCGAGCACCTCGGCGGGCGGCACGAGGGGCACGTCCGGCAGCAGCTCGGCGGCCCGGCGCACGGAGGCGTCCGAGACGCCCGATACGGCCACCGGCCGGTGCCCTGCCAGCTGGAGCGAGGCGGCGAGGGCGGGGCCGACACGGCCCGCCCCGACCACGCCCACGGTCAGCCGGGCGGGGCGGTCCCGCGGGTCGAGCGGTTCCTGTGGTGGTGTGGCGTTCACGCGGCGGTGCCTTCCGTTCCAGTCCGCGGGGGGTACCGGACGATTTCTCGTCACGATGCTACGCCAGCGTTTCCGCCGCCCCCGCAGTTGTCCACAGGCTGTGGGCGATGATCGGACCGTGACGGATACGAGCGAGCACGGCGAGCGGCGGCGCAGACTGGCCGCGTGGCGCACGTCGGAGCGCGTGCTGTGGCGGACGTCCGCCGAACTGCGCGTGGGGGACGGCCTTGCGGCGCTCGCCTCGGGCGCCGCCGACGTCTACGACCCCGACGAGCCGGTCGACATGTACGGCGACGGGGTCGTGGCGGAGCTGGAGCGGCGCACGGCCGCCCTGCTGGGCCTTCCGGCGGCGGTGTACTTCCCGACCGGGACGATGGCGCAGCAGGTGGCCCTGCGCTGCTGGGCCGGCCGCACCGGCAACCACGCGGTGGCGCCGCATCCGCAGGCGCATCCCGAGGTGCACGAGCGCTCGGCGCTCTCGGTGGTCAGCGGCCTGCGCACGATCCATCCGACGAACCGGCCGCGGCTGCCGACGGCCGACGAAGTGGCCGAGTGCGACGAGCCCTTCGGCACGCTGATGCTCGAACTGCCGCTGCGGGACGCGGGTTTCGTCCTGCCGTCGTGGGACGACCTGGTCGCCGTCGTGGAGGCGGCGCGCGCACGTGATGCGGTGGTGCACTTCGACGGCGCGCGTCTGTGGGAATGCGCCCTCACTTCGGCCGCCCGCTGGACGAGATCGCGGCGCTCGCGGACAGCGTGTACGTCTCCTTCTACAAGTCCCCCGGCGGCATGGCGGGTGCCGTGCTCGCGGGGCCCGAGTCGCTCGCGGACGAGGCACGCGCCTGGCGCCACCGGTACGGCGGCCAGGTGTTCCAGCAGTACCCGGCGGTGCTGTCGGCCCTCATCGGCCTGGAGCGCGAGCTGCCGCGCCTGCCGTCGTACGTCGCCCACGCGAAGGTGGTCGCGACGGCGCTGACGGGTGCGCTCCGCGAGGCGGGCGTCCCCTGGTCGCGCGTCCATCCGCCGGTCCCGCACACGCACCAGTTCCAGGTGTGGCTGCCGTACGAGACGGACGCGCTGAACGAGGCGGCGCCGGCGCAGTCGGAGGAGACGGGGGTGACGCTCTTCCGCCGCTGGTTCGCGGAGGGCTGTCCGCCCGGGGTCTCGATGACGGAGATGACCGTGTCGTCGGAGGGTCTGGAGTGGACGGCCGGGGACGTGGCGGAAGCGGTGGGCGAGTTCGTGCGCCGGCTGGGTGACGGCCGGCCGGGGTCCGCCCACCCGCGGCCGGGGTGGGGAGGGGGCGGACGTCAGCGGCAGGCCGGCGGGGGGGGCACAGCGGGCGGGTGACCGCCCGGCGGACGCGGCCCTCGGCCGGACGGCAGGCGGCCACGCGACGGAAGCGGCGGTACGCGTCCGATCTCGCGGATCACCTGCCAGTCGTGCCGGCGCGGCTGGTGCGGGACCTTGATCACCCCGCACGGCGGCGCGGTAGTTGTCGATCATGTACTGGTGCATCGCGTTCATACCGTCCTCCCGCCGCAGCCGTCCCGCGATGCCTGCGCGGCACGGCGCTCAGACCTGTCCGCCGCCGCCCGCGCGCACGAGGCCCGTCTCGTACGCCAGCACCACGACCTGCACCCGGTCGCGCAGGCCGAGCTTGGTGAGGATGCGGCCCACATGGGTTTTCACGGTGGCCTCCGAAAGCACCAGCCGGGCCGCGATCTCGCCGTTCGACAGGCCCTGCGCGACGAGCATCATGACCTCGCGCTCACGATCGGTGAGACGCTGCAGCTCCTTGTGCTGCGGCTCCGCGCCGGAGCTCGGCAGCATCGGTGAGAACCGGTCGAGCAGCCGGCGCGTGGTGGACGGCGCGACGACCGCGTCGCCGCTGTGCACGGAGCGGATGGCGCCGAGCAGTTCGCCCGGCGGTACGTCCTTGAGCATGAAGCCGCTGGCACCTGCCTTGAGTCCGGAGAAGGCGTACTCGTCGAGGTCGAAGGTGGTCAGGATCAGCACCTTCGGCGCGTTCGGCTCGGCGCAGATGCGGCGGGTGGCCTCGACACCGTCGAGGCGCGGCATGCGGACGTCCATCAGGACGACGTCCACGGCGGTGGAGCGCAGGTTCTCGATCGCCTCCGCGCCGTCCCCGGCCTCGGCGACGACCTCCATGTCCGGCTGGGCGGCGAGCACCATGCGGAATCCGGTGCGCAGGAGCACCTGGTCGTCGACGAGCATCACTCGGATGGGCAGCACGGTCGGCTCCTCGGCCTGTAGGTGGCTGTAGGGGGCTGGTCAGTGGGCGGGCTTGAGCGGCAGCAGAGCACTGATCCGGAAGCCGCCGCCCGGCCGCGGCCCGGCGTCCAGCGTGCCGCCGACCATACCGACGCGCTCCCGCATGCCGATCAGCCCGTGGCCGCGGCCGTCCGCGCCGCCGTCCTCGTACAGCTCGTGCGACGAGCCGCGCCCGTCGTCCTCGACGAGCAGGCCGAGCCCGTCGTCGAAGTAGACGAGCCGCACGCTGGCGCCGGCTTCCGGGCCGCCGTGCTTGCGGGTGTTGGTGAGGGCTTCCTGCACGATGCGGTACGCGGTGAGCTCGACGCCGCTCGGCAGCGGCCGCGGCGTGCCCTCGATCTTGAAGTCGACGGTCAGCCCGGCGGCGCGGACCTGTTCGACCAGTTCCTGGATCTGCTCGACGTCCGGTTGCGGCACGTATTCGCCGCTCTCCGGGGCGTCCCCGGTGCGCAGCACGCCGAGCAGCCGCCGCATCTCGGCGAGCGCCTGCCTGCCGGTGGAGGAAATGGTCTCCAGCGCCTGCTTGGCCTGATCGGGCGCGGCGTCGAGCACGTAGGCGGCGCCGTCCGCCTGGACGACCATGACGGAGACGTTGTGGGCGACGACGTCGTGGAGCTCGCGAGCGATACGGGCGCGTTCGGCCGCGACGGCGACCTTCGCCTGCGCCTCGCGCTCCTTCTCGAGCCGGGTCGCCCTCTCCTCGAGCTGTGCGAAGTACGCGCGCCGGGTGCGTATCGAGTCGCCGAGGACCCAGGCGAGGGCGAACGGCAGGCTCATGACCACGGTGACGAAGATCCGGCCGAGGGTGCCCTGCTCCTCCGCGGGCCAGCGGATCTGCGCCAGCGTGGCGGCGGACAGGCCGCCGACCAGGGCGAGCCGGGAGGCCCAGCGCGGACCGTCGTGCGCGGCGACCGTGTAGATGATGACCATCATCGCGAAGTCGGCCGGGTTGACCTCGACGTCCAGCACCAGCTGCGCGACACCCGCGAGCGCCG
This sequence comes from Streptomyces sp. NPDC002867, assembly GCF_053591895.1. Lineage (NCBI taxonomy): Bacteria > Bacillati > Actinomycetota > Actinomycetes > Kitasatosporales > Streptomycetaceae > Streptomyces > Streptomyces sp. NPDC002867. The sequence goes on from NZ_JBSFUR010000023.1 coordinate 42,385, forward strand.
CGAGGACCAGCATCTTCTCCGGCATACGGCGGCGCAGCGCGACCACGACGCTCAGCACCAGGACGACCCCGACCGCCGTGAGCCGGGGCCCCGCGCCGACGGGCTCCTGGACAGCCCACATCATGGCGAACCCGAAGAGCACGACGGCCCAGAAGCAGTCGACGCCCGTCGGGTGTCTGCGGAGGAAGTCGTAGAGGCGCTGCACGTGACCAAGCGTAAGGAAGGGGGATAGGTGCCGGAGTCAACCGGAGGGGCGATCCGGTAGGCGAAGGCGTACTCCGCAAGGTGGAGACTGGTGCGCGTGACGTACGAGACCTCTGCCGGACCCCCTGCCGTGGGCTCCGGCCTGCGCGGGTGGCGGGCCGCGACCGAGGCCGCGCTCTACGGGCCGGACGGCTTCTACCTGCGGCCGGAAGGCCCCGCCGGGCACTTCCGTACGTCCGTGCACGCCTCCCCGCTGTTCGCCTCGGCCGTCGCGCGGCTGCTGCTCGACGTGGCGGACGCGTACGGGATCGACGAGCCCGCGCTCGTCGACATGGGCGCGGGCCGCGGCGAGCTGCTCACGGGCGTGCTGGCCGCTCTGCCCCCCGGCTACCCGGTGCGCGCCTGCGCCGTGGAGCGGGCGGCGCGGCCCGCCGGGCTCGATCCGCGCATCGCGTGGACGGACACGCCCCCGGACGGGGTGCGCGGGCTGCTGTTCGCGAACGAGTGGCTGGACAACGTCCCCGTCGACGTCGCCGAGGCGGACGAGCAGGGCACGGTGCGCAGGGTGCTGGTGGACTCCGCCGGGCAGGAGCGGCTCGGTGACGAGGTCGACGGCGACGACGCCGCGTGGCTGGCCCGCTGGTGGCCGCTGACGGAGCCGGGATCCCGGGCGGAGATCGGCCGGCCGCGCGACGAGGCGTGGGCGCGGGCGTCCGGCCGGGTGGCGTCGGGCCTCGCGGTGGCCGTCGACTACGCGCACACGGCCGGCGCCCGACCGCCCTTCGGCACGCTGACGGGCTTCCGGGACGGTCGGGAGGTACGCCCGGTCCCGGACGGCAGCTGCGACATCACGGCCCATGTGGCACTGGACGCGTGCGCCGCCGCGGTGCCGGCGGCCCGGCTGCTGACGCAGCGCGAGGCCCTGAACCGGCTGGGCGTGACGGCCGGGCGGCCGCCGCTGGCCCTGGCGTCGTCCGACCCCGCGGCGTACGTCCGCGCCCTGTCGCGGGCCGGCGAGGCGACGGAGCTGACGGCGCGGGGCGGCCTGGGCGACTTCGCCTGGCTGGTGCGGCGGATCGGGCCGGGGCGGCCCGGCGGGCCTCTGTCAGACTGGTGCGCATGACGGAGACCACGGTCGGCATCGGTGGAGCGGCGGAGAGCACCGACATGGTGCTCAACATCGGTCCCCAGCATCCCTCCACCCACGGTGTGCTGCGGCTGCGCCTCGTGCTGGACGGCGAGCGCATCCGGCACGCTGAGCCGGTCGTCGGCTACATGCACCGCGGCGCCGAGAAGCTCTTCGAGGCGCGCGACTACCGCCAGATCGTGGTGCTCGCCAACCGCCACGACTGGCTCTCCGCCTTCTCCAACGAGCTCGGCGTGGTGATGGCCGTCGAGCGCATGCTCGGCATGGAGGTGCCGGAGCGCGCGGTGTGGACCCGCACGCTGCTCGCCGAGCTCAACCGGGTCCTCAACCACCTGATGTTCCTCGGGTCGTATCCGCTCGAACTGGGCGGTATCACCCCGGTGTTCCACGCCTTCCGCGAGCGGGAGGAGCTCCAGCACGTCATGGAGGAGGTCTCCGGCGGCCGGATGCACTACATGTTCAACCGCGTCGGCGGCCTCAAGGAGGACCTGCCCGCCGGCTGGCTCGGCCGGGTCCGGCACGCGGTGGCCGACGTCCGTTCGCGGATGGACGTCTACGACCGGCTGGTCCTCGGCAACGAGATCTTCCGCGGCCGCACCCGCGGCGTGGGCGTCCTGTCGGCGGAGGCCGTGCACGCGTACGGGGTGAGCGGACCCATCGCCCGGGCGTCGGGCGTCGACTTCGACCTGCGCCGGGACGAGCCGTACCTCGCGTACGGGGAGCTTCAGGACACCCTCACGGTCGTCACCCGCACCGACGGCGACTGCCTGGCCCGCTTCGAGGTTCTGCTGGAGCAGACGCACAACGCGCTGGACCTGGCGGACGCCTGCCTCGACCGGATCGCCGGGCTGCCGCCGGGCCCGATCAACCAGCGCCTGCCCAAGGTGCTCAAGGCGCCCGAGGGCCACACCTACGCCTGGACCGAGAACCCGCTCGGCATCAACGGCTACTACCTGGTGTCCAAGGGCGAGAAGACGCCGTACCGGCTCAAGCTCCGGTCGGCGTCGTACAACAACATCCAGGCGCTGGCCGTGCTGCTGCCGGGGACGCTCGTCGCCGACATGGTGGCGATCCTGGGATCGCTGTTCTTCGTCGTCGGCGACATCGACAAGTAGACGCGGAAGGCCGCCCTGCGCGGGCGGCCTTCCGATCGGGTCTTTCCTCGTCGCTACGAGACGGCGTTGCGCAGGTGGGCCACGTCCAGCTGCTCCGTCTCGTCGTGGGCCGTCAGGTCGATGACCTTGCCGATCGCGCGGGGGTCCTTCATACGCACGGCCGCGAGGGCTTCTTCGCCCACCACGTCGGCCAGGTCCTCATGCTGCACGGCCTCGATCGCCTTCTGTGCGGGCTGCGCCTCCGCCGGCGCGGAGCCGGTGCCGTTGCCCGCCCCCGTGCCGAAGAAGTCGAAGCCGCCCTCGGGGCGCTTGGCGCGCGCACGCTCGGCGCCGTAGGGGACGATCGCCGACGCGGCGGGCACGGGACGGCGCGCGGGCAGGGCGGACGCCGGACGGGCGTGCTGCCCGGCCCCGGCGCCCGCCGCGTGCTTCCCCTGCGGTTCGTCCGCCTCCTGGGATCGCTCCGCCAGATCCCGGGCGCGCGCCTCCTCGACGGTGCGCCTGGCCTCCTGGGCCGCGGCGTTGCGTGACAGCTCGTCCAGCGCCTTGGCGGCCCGCAGGTACGTGGCCGGGGTGGGCGTCGAACCGGCCGGGGGCAGCGCCTTCGAGGGCGCGGCCGCCTCGATCGCGAGCTGCCTGCGGCCCTCCAGGGCGCTGGCCCGCTCCGTCTCGGCGTTCGCGTACCGCCGCAGCAGGGCGGCGTGTTCGCCGCGGAGCCCGGCCAGCTCGACCCGCTTGGCACGCAGCTTGGCATCGAGCTTGATGCGCAGTTCGCGCGACTCCTCGATGTCCGCCTCGAGCTCCGCTATGCGCTCCTCGGTCTTCCACTGGTCGCCGGCGCGGGCGCGCGTGAGCTCCGCGACCCGGCGGCCGGCGCTCCGGTCCCAACTTCGCATGAGGACCGCACCGGTGACGGCGGCGGCAGCGGCGGCCCCCACCAGGATGCGCAGCACGACGGCATCCCCGACGAGCCACGCGCCGGCGGCGCACAGTACCGACGCTCCGGCCACGGCCGAGGGCGGCAGCAGTTTGTGCAGGGGCGGGGAATGGCGGTGGCGTCCACGTGGCATGGCCCGAAATTTACCGTGCGTAGGCGGGGAATGGGGTGTCGGCCCGGCAAATCTCTGGACGAGAACTCCGGGCCGGCACGCCTCTACTTCTCGATCAGCCCCTTCGACAGGAGATAGTCCTTCGCGGCGTCCTCGGGCTTCGCACGCTCGGCGTCCACCGTGCGGTTCAACTCGGCGAGATCCGCGGTGGTCAGCACCTCGGTGAGTGCGCCGAGGACTTCGGCGATCTCCTTGTCCCCGGCGTCCCGCGCATTGACCAGCGGAAGGACGTTGTCGGCGTTCTGGAGCTTCTTGTCGTCCTCCAGCAGGACCAGGCCGAAGCTTTCCAGCGTGGCGTCGGTGGTGGTGGTCAGGACGAGCTGGTCCTCACCGTCCTTGACGGCCTGCTTGGCCTGCGGCGTCCCGACCCCCTTGGGGTCCACGCCGGCGACGTCGATTCCGTACGTCTTCTTCAGACCGGGGGCGCAGAAAGGCCGGACCTCGCACTCGTCGCCCGCCGCGATCTTCACCTTCAGCTTCGACTTCCCAAGATCCGAAAGTGTCTTGAGCTTGTTCTTCTCGGCGAATTCCCGGGAGACCGCGAACGCGTTCTGGTCGACGGCCTCGCCCGCGTCGAGCACCTTCAGTCCGCGCGGCTCGGCGAGCGCGGTGAGCGCGGCGACGGTGGCGCCCACATCGCTGGAGGCGACGGGCTTCTCCTCCGGCGCCTTCGGCCCGTTCACCTTCGCGTTGAGGAATTCCGCGACGGTGGCCGCGTATTCCGGTACGACGTCGATCTCGCCCTTCTCCAGGGACGGTTCGTACAGCTCGCGGTTCTTCACCGTGGTGACCGACGTCTCGTATCCCGCGTCGGCCAGCAGCTGGGCGTAGAGCTCGGCGAGCACCTTGGACTCGGTGAAGGCCGCCGCGCCCACGACGAGCGTGCCCTTCTCCCCGGATCCGCCGGCCGATGCGGCGCTGTCCTTCTCCTGCTCCAGGCTTTCACCGCCGCACGCGGCAAGAGAACCCACGAGGGCCACCACACCGAGTACCGCGCCCGCGACGCGCGAGGTCTTGCTCATCAGGTTCTCCGTCCCTGCGACCGACACATCGAACAAAATCGAACAAAAGGGTCCATCCGCTCTCGCCGTATCAGCCGGCCGGCGCCGTCGCGGCCTTGCGCAGCGGGTTCAGCAGCCGGTCGGCGGCGACCAGCAGCCCCTCCACGAGGAGCGCGAGCACGGCGGCGAGCAGCGCGCCCGCGACGACCTGAGCGGTGTTGTACGTGTTGAAGCCGGCGGTGATGATCCGGCCCAGGCCGCCCTGGCCCACCATCGAGGCGATCGTCGCCGTGGCCACCACCTGGACGGCGGCCGACCGCAGCCCGGTCATCAGCAGGGGGTAGGCGAGGGGCAGCTCCACCCGGAGGAAGAGCTGGCCGCCCGACATGCCCATCCCCCGCGCGGCCTCGACCACCGCCCGGTCCACCTCCCGCATCCCCACGTACGCGTTGGTCAGCAGCGGGGGCACGGCGAACAGCACCAGCGCGGTGATCGTCGGCACGTAGCCGGCGCTGCGCAGCGGCGTGAGCATGAAGAGCGCGAGGACGGCGAAGACGGGGATCGCCCGGCCCGCGTTCGAGATGTTGACCGCCAGGGCGCCGCCCTTGCCGATGTGCCCCAGCCACAGGGCCACCGGGAGGGCGATCGCGCAGGCCAGGGCGAGCGCCACACCGCTGACGTACACATGCTCGCCGAGCCGGTGCCAGGCACCGCTCTCGCCCGACCAGTTGGCCCCGGTGGTGAGCCAGGTCCACGCGTCGGCCGGCACAGCCATCAGACCTTCGCCTCCGCCGCGCGCACGCGGGTCCAGGGGGTGAGCAGCCGCTGCGCTCCGAGCAGCAGCAGGTCCGCGAGCGCCGCCAGCAGCACGCACAGCACGGATGCGGTCAGCACCTGTGCCTTGAAGGTGGTCTGCACCCCGTCGTCTATGAGATTGCCCAGGCCGCCCTTGCCGACGAGGGCGCCGACCGTGGTCAGCGCGATCGTCGACACCGTGGCGATGCGCACGCCCGCCATCAACGCGGGGAGCGCCAGGGGCAGTTCCACCTCCCACAGCAGGCGGACCGGTCCGTAACCCATGCCGCGGGCGGCCTCACGCGCCTCGGCGGGCACCGCCCGGAGCCCGGCCAGGATGTTCCGCACGAGGATGGTGAGGGAGTAGAGCACGAGGCCCGTCACGACCAGTGCCGCGGACAGTCCGAAGAAGGGCAGCAGCAGCGAGAACATCGCGAGCGAGGGGATCGTGTAGAGCAGGGTCGTCAGGCCGAGGACCGGTCCGGCGAACCGCGGCCGGGCGCGCACGAGCAGCGCGAGGGGCAGCGCCACCGCGAGCCCGATCAGCACCGAGGCCGCGGTGATCCAGACGTGCTGGACCGTCGCGTCCGTCAGCTCCTCGCTGCGGCTGCGCAGATACTCCGCGCAGAACCAGTCGTTCGCCGCGAGGCAGCTGCTCGCGGCCCGCTCCGCACTCATCCCTCCCCAACCTCCCCCGGAACGCCGGATCAATGCCGGCGGTCCACGGATTCGACCCTAACCCTCGCCACTGACAATCGCCGGGGACCGGCACATTGCCGCAACATGGCTTTCACACATGCGCCGTCACAATGGGGAGCCATGATCCGTTTCGACAACGTCACCAAGCGGTACGCCGACGGCACGACCGCCGTGGACGACCTCTCCTTCGAGGTCGCCGAGGGTGAACTGGTCACGCTGGTGGGTCCCTCGGGCTGCGGCAAGACGACCACGATGAAAATGGTCAACCGCCTCATCGAGCCGAGCAGCGGCCGCATCTCCGTGGGCGGACAGGACATCTCCACCGTCGACCCCGTCGCGCTGCGGCGCCGGATCGGTTACGTGATCCAACAGGTGGGTCTCTTCCCGCACCGGACCGTCCTCGACAACACGGCCACTGTCCCCCACCTGCTCGGCACCGGCCGCGCCAAGGCCCGTGCGCGCGCCGCCGAACTGCTCGACCTTGTCGGCCTCGACCCGTCCGTCCACGGCGACCGCTACCCCGAGCAGCTGTCCGGCGGCCAGCGCCAGCGCGTCGGCGTCGCCCGCGCGCTCGCCGCCGACCCACCCGTGCTGCTGATGGACGAGCCCTTCGGCGCGGTCGACCCCGTGGTGCGCGAGCACCTGCAGAACGAGTTCCTCAGGCTTCAGTCGCAGGTGCGCAAGACGGTCCTGTTCGTCACGCACGACATCGAGGAGGCCGTACGGCTCGGGGACCGCATCGCCGTCTACGGCCAGGGCAGGATCGAGCAGTTCGACGCTCCCGCCACCGTGCTGGGCGCGCCCGCCAACGACTACGTGGCCGACTTCGTCGGCGCCGACCGCGGGCTCAAGCGGCTCTCGGTCACCCTCATCGAGGAGGACGATCTGGAGCAGCCCCCTGTGGTGCACCTGGACGATCCGCTCCCTCGCGAACTCGGCTCGCGCTGGGCCGTGGTCCTGGACGGGGCGGACAACCTGCACGGCTGGATCTCCGCCGAACAGGCGCGGCGCAGCGGTTCGGTGCGCGAGCACGCCCGCCGCATGGAGGCGTGGCTGCCGGTCGGCGCCTCGCTCAAGCAGGCGTTCGCCACGATGCTCCAGCACGACGCGGGCTGGATCGCGGTGATCGACAAGGAGGAGACCGGCCGCTTCCTCGGAGTGCTGACCCCGGCCCGGCTGCACGAGGCGCTGCGCCGCTCGATCGACGCGGACGCCCACGACATCGCGCGCGCGGACGTCACCCTGGAGTCGATCGGCACGGTCCCGCCGCCGCTGTCCGTGGACAAGCCCTGACGGCGGCGGGCCCGGGGCGCGTCGCGCCGGGGTCACGTCGCGCTGAGCCGTCCGCTCAGCCACTCCAGGGCCGGCGGGATCTCCCGCCGCCACGTGTTGAAGTTGTGACCGCCGCTGTCGAGCACGATCGACGACACCCGCGCGGGCGCCTTGACCTTCTCGATGAAGGCGAGGGTCCCCTTCAGGTTGCCCTCGCCCTGCCGGGACGTCGTGACCAGGAACGACGACCTGCCCTGCGGCAGATGGTCCAGGCTCCACAGCAGGTCGGCCCGCTTCCGCGCCCGGTCGTCACCGTGGAAGAGGTCGCCTGTGGTCGGGTCCTCCGCGGCCTTGTAGTACGCGGACAGGCCGGCGCCCGCCGCGAATTGCCCGGGATGGTGCAGTGCGATCTTCAGGGCGCAGTAGCCGCCCGTGGAGTTGCCGATGAAGCCCCAGTTCCGCGGGGCCGTGCCCACCCGGTAGGTCTCCGAGACCGCCATCGGCAGGTCCGTCGCGAAGAACGTCTCGGCCTTCGGCCCGCCCGGCACGTCCACGCACTCGGTGTCCCTCGGCGGCGCGACGGTCGGCCGCAGCATCACCAGGATCATCGGCTGCATCCGGCCCTGCCCGGCCAACCGGTGTGCAGTGGCGGGGTACTTGAGGCCCTTGAGCAGGTTCTCGGCCGTGCCCGGGTAGCCGGTGAGCACGACGGCCGCGGGGAAGGTGCGTTTCCGGTGCTTCTCCTGGAAGTACTCCGGCGGCAGGTAGACGTACGCGGGGCTGTCGATCCCCGACGTCGCGCCCGACACGACGACCTTGTGGATCTGCCCGCCGGTCACCGCGCGGGACCCGCCCGGCACGTCGGGCGCGCGCCTCTCGACGACCTCGATGCTGCTGCCCGCTGCCTGGTCCTCGACCACGCCCGTCTCCTGTTCCTGCCCGAAGAGGTCGGCCCAGGAGCCGTAGAAGAGGAAGGAGTTGTTGGCCGCGAGGGCGACGGCGGCGAAGAGCGCCAGCTGCGTGGCGAGCAGCAGCCCGATCCGCCCGGCCACCGGACGCAGACCCCTGCGGGCCAGCCTGGGCCACAGCCACACGGTGGCGGCGAACAGCAGCACGGCTGCGGCTATGGCGAAGGCCAGGACTTTGTTGCTGGTCAGACCCATGGTGGCGAGTGCTTTCTGCTACGGGCCGGCGTCGGTGGTCGGCGCCCGGCACAGGGCCGGTTCGCCGAGAATTTCCCGGCGGCGGATGAACCCGCTTCCTGTAAGTGCCGTCCTAGAGAGCGCACATCGTCCGGGGCCGACCGACCTGTGGCCCGGACGCACGATCTCTCGCGGAGTCACGGGAAGCGATGTCTGCAACGGTAGATGGGGACAAATCAGCATTGGTTCCGAAACGGGCGACGCATCGGGCGATGAACCGGGTACGCCGCGTCCTGCGCGGGCCCCGCCCGGAGGCGGTACCCGCGCTCGTCGGCTCGGCCTGCACCCTCGTCGGCCTGATCGACATCGCGGCCGGGGTCTTCCCGCGGTTCCGGCACAGCAGGATGCACACCCTCGCCGAGGTGCTGCCCGGAGCCCTCGGCCCGTTCGCCGCCGCGCTCTCGCTCAGCACCGGAGTCCTGCTGCTCCTGCTGGCACACGGCATCAGACGCCACAAGCGGCGCGCCTGGCGGGCCGCGGTGATCCTCCTGCCGGCCGGGGCCGTCGCCCAGTTCGTCTACCGCCACTCCGTCGTCGGCGTCCTTCTCTCGCTGGGCCTGCTCACCCTCCTGCTGCGCCACAGGGGCGAGTTCGCCGCCCTTCCCGACCCCCGCAGCCGGTGGCGCGCGCTGGCCAACTTCGTCGTGATGAGCGCCGGTTCGCTCGGCCTCGGACTGGTGATCGTGAGCGCCCACCCGGGCAGGATCGTCGGCAGCCCCGGTCTCACCGACCGCCTCGAACACGTCATGTACGGGCTGGCCGGCTTCGAGGGCCCGGTCGACTGGACCGGCAACGTCCCGTGGACCGTGGGCTACTCGCTCGGCTCGCTCGGCCTGCTGACCGCCGTCACCACGATCTACCTCGCCTTCCGTCCCGAGCACCCCGCCGCCCGCCTCACCGCCGACGACGAGCGCCGGCTGCGCGCCCTGCTCGCCACGCACGGCGGCCGCGACTCGCTCGGCCACTTCGCGCTCCGCCGCGACAAGGGCGTCGTCTTCTCGCCCAGCGGCAAGGCCGCTGTCTGCTACCGCGTCGTCTCCGGCGTGATGCTGGCCAGCGGCGACCCGATCGGCGACGTCGAGGCATGGCCGGGCGCCATCGAGCGCTTCATGGACGAGGCCAGGGCCCACTCCTGGACCCCCGCCGTCATGGGCTGCTCGGAGACCGGCGGCGAGGTCTGGACGCGCGAGACCGGCCTCGACGCGCTGGAACTCGGGGACGAGGCGGTGGTGGACGTCGCGGATTTCTCCCTGGCCGGGCGTGCGATGCGGAACGTACGCCAGATGGTCAAGCGCATCGAGCGAGGCGGCTACGAGACCCGCGTACGGCGCGCCCGTGACCTCACCGACGAGGAGCTGGAACGGATCCGCCGGGCCGCGGCCGACTGGCGCGGCACCGACACCGAGCGCGGCTTCTCGATGGCGCTCGGCCGGATAGGCGACCCGGCCGACGGCGACGCCGTGATCGCCACCGCCCACAAGGCCGACGAGCACGCCCCGTACGGCGATCTGAAGGCGATCATCCACTTCGTTCCCTGGGGGGACGACGGCATGTCCCTGGAGCTGATGCGCCGCGACCGCTCCGCCGATCCCGGAATGAACGAGCTGCTCATCGTCGCCGCCCTCCAGGCCGCCCCCGCCCTCGGCATCGAGCGGGTCTCCCTCAACTTCGCCATGTTCCGCTCGGCGCTCGCCCGCGGCGAGAAGATCGGCGCCGGCCCGGTGCTGCGACTGTGGCGCGGGCTGCTCGTCTTCCTCTCCCGCTGGTTCCAGATCGAGTCGCTGTACAAGTTCAACGCCAAGTTCCGGCCGCGCTGGGAACCGCGATTCGTGGTTTTCCGCAGCACCCGCGATCTGCCCCGCATCGGCTTCGCCGCGATGCAGGCGGAGGGCTTCGTGAACCTCTCGCCGCCCCGCCCGTTCGCCCGCCGCCGCGCGGCACGCGAGCCGCGCCCCTGCGCCCACCTCACCCGCCGCGCCGAACAGCACGAGGTCCGCGCCGCCTGACCGCGCCTGGGTGCGCCCGGCGACGGGGCCGGGCCCGGATGCCGGGCGACCGGCCCCCGCGACCGGCCCCGGCCACGATCCGCCGGGCAGGCCCTAGGCTGGCCACATGAGTACGTTGCGCGCACGAGGTACGGCCGACGGCCTGCCGGAGTGGGATCGCTGTGCGGTCATGGGGGTCGTCAATGTGACGCCCGACTCCTTCTCCGACGGAGGCCGCTGGTTCGGCACCACGGCAGCGATCAAGCGCGGCCTGGACCTGGTCGCCCAGGGCGCCGACCTGGTCGACGTCGGCGGCGAGTCCACCAGGCCCGGAGCGACCCGCGTCGACGAGGCCGAGGAGCTGCGCCGGGTCGTCCCGGTCGTCCGCGGGCTCGCCGCCGAGGGCGTGGTCGTCTCCGTCGACACGATGCGCGCCTCCGTCGCCGAGCAGGCGATCGCCGCCGGTGCCGTCCTGGTCAACGACGTCAGCGGCGGTCTCGCCGACCCCCGCATGGTCCCCGCCGTCGCCGAGACCGGCGCCCCGTTCGTCGTCATGCACTGGCGCGGGTTCAGCGAGGACATGAACAGCCGCGCGGTGTACGGCGACGTCGTCGCCGAGGTGGTCTCGGAGCTGCGTGAGCGCATGGAGGCGGTCGTCGCGGGCGGCATCGCGCCCGAGCGCATCGTGATCGATCCGGGCCTCGGCTTCGCCAAAACGGCCGAGCACGACCTCGCGCTCGTGGCCCATCTCGACGAGCTGCGCGCCCTCGGCCGCCCGGTCCTCGTCGCCGCCTCCCGCAAGCGGTTCCTCGGCCGGGTGCTCGCCAAGGAGGGCACCGCACCACCGGCCAGGGAACGCGACGCGGCCACCGCCGCCGTCTCCGCCATCGCCGCCCACGAGGGCGCCTGGGCCGTACGGGTCCACGAGGTGCGGGCCACGGCCGACGCCGTGCGCGTCGCACGCGCCGTCGAGGGCGCCCGGTGAGCCCTACCGACACGGAGCTGGTCGAGAAGGCCAACACCGCCTTCTACGAGGCGATGGAACAGGGCGACTTCGAGGAACTGTCCACGCTCTGGCTGGACGAGGACATCTCCTGCGTCCACCCCGGGTGGCCCGTCCTCTCGGGACGCGGTGAGGTCCTGCGCTCGTACGCGCTGATCATGGCGAACACCGAGTACATCCAGTTCTTCCTGACCGACGTGAAGGTGAGCGTGGCCGGCGACACGGCGCTCGTCACCTGCACCGAAAACATTCTCAGCGGCGGTCCCGCCGAGGAGGCGGGCGAACTCGGGCCGCTCGTCGGCCAGCTGGTCGTCGCCACCAATGTGTTCCGCCGCACGTCCGACGGTTGGAAGATCTGGTCACACCACGGTTCCCCCGTACTGACCGAAACCGAGGGCGAAGAGGACGAGGACAGCCCCTCGTAAGTGGGTAAGCGCCCCACAGGAGGTTCGTGGCAGCCTCCCCCGGGTATACGCGGCTAACCCCAAGCCCACGCGGTTCCCCGGGACCCGTGGGCATGTCGTGTCGGTGCTCGCAGGTAGATTCGAATGCGGGTACCGCGCCATCCGCACGTGGCCGGGAGCCCGCATCCCGCTCGTACAGAAAGCAGGAGTGATTCGCGTGGATCGTGTCGCGCTGCGCGGCCTCAAGGCCCGCGGGCACCATGGCGTCTTCCCCCGGGAGCGGGAGGAGGGCCAGACCTTCATCGTCGACCTGGTGCTCGGCCTGGACACCCGCCCGGCGGCGGCCGACGACGACCTGGCGAAGACCGTGCACTACGGCGTGGTGGCGGAGGAGGTCGTCGCGGTCGTCGAGGGCGAGCCGGTCGACCTGATCGAGACGCTGGCCGAGCGCATCGCCCAGCAGTGTCTGAAGCACGACGGCGTCGAGGAGGTCGAGGTGGTGGTGCACAAGCCGGACGCCCCGATCACGGTGCCCTTCGACGATGTGACCATCACGATCACCCGGAGCCGCGTATGACCAGGCCCACCCGTCACCCGGTCACCGCCCCCCAGGCAGCCGCTGCCCGGCGCCCGGTCCATGGCGACCCCACTGTGCAGCCGGTGCCCACCTCCGTGGTGGATCAGGTGGACGCCGCCGACATCACTCTGTCCAACCCCAAACAAGCGGTGATCTCGCTCGGCTCCAACCTGGGCAACCGCCTGGAGACCCTCCAGGGCGCGATCGACGCCCTCGAGGACACCCCGGGTCTGCGGGTCAAGGCGGTCTCCCCGGTGTACGAGACGGAGCCGTGGGGCGTCGAGCCCGGCAGTCAGCCGTCCTACTTCAACGCGGTGGTCGTGATCAAGACGACCCTGCCGCCGTCCTCGCTCCTGGAGCGCGGCCACGCCATCGAGGAGGCGTTCGACCGCGTCCGCGACGAGCGCTGGGGCCCGCGCACGATCGACGTCGACATCGTGGCGTACGCGGACGTCGTCTCCGACGACCCGGTCCTCACCCTCCCCCACCCGCGCGCCCACCAGCGCGCCTTCGTGCTCGCCCCCTGGCACGACGTCCAGCCCGAGGCCCAGCTGCCGGGCCACGGCGCGGTCGCCGAACTGCTCGCGGGCATAGGCGTCGCCGGCGTGCAGCCCCGGGCCGACCTGGAACTGCGGCTGCCCGAGTAGTCGTTAGGCTCGTACGGGACGATCGCGCTGCGGCGCGGTCCCGTGCGGGACGACGCGTGCGGGATGCCCCGTACGACACCACAGCTGAAGGGCGGCTCTTAGCGGTGAAGCAACTACGGCTCGGTGTGCTGGCCGGACTCTTCGCCGCGGCAGGAGTCCTCTCCTGGGGCGGCGCCCGTCTGTGGGACTCCCTGGGCACCCTGCCGAGCGTGCCGCTGGCCGCGCCCATCGTGCTCGGGGTGATCGCCGCCGTCCTCGCCGCCACGGCCCTGTCGCTGCGCGCCCGGCTGAAGGCTCAGCGCGAGCGCCGCCCGGGGGCGAAGGGCGTCGAACCGCTGATGGCGGCGCGCGCCGTGGTCTTCGGCCAGGCGAGCGCACTGGTCGCGGCGCTGGTGAGCGGGATGTACGGCGGCACCGGCGTGTTCCTGCTCGGCTCGCTCGACGTGCCCGCCCGCCGGGACCAGGCGATGTACGCCGGGGTCTCGGTGGTGGCGGGCATCGCCGTGATCGCGGCCGCGATGTTCCTGGAGCGCGTCTGCAGGCTGCCCGAGGACGGCGACGACGACACCGACCAGGCGGCCCGGGCGGTGTGATCCGCGGCGCCTGCGGCGAGAGCCGTCAGCGCGCCATGATCAGGCTCATCGCCTCGTTGCGCGTCGCCGCGTCCCGCAGCTGGCCGCGCACCGCCGAGGTGATCGTCTTGGCTCCGGGCTTGCGGATGCCGCGCATCGACATGCACATGTGCTCGCACTCGACGACGACGATCACGCCGCGCGGCTCCAGGATGTCCATCAGCGAGTCGGCTATCTGGGTCGTCATCCGCTCCTGGACCTGCGGGCGGCGGGCGTAGACGTCCACCAGCCGGGCCAGCTTCGACAGGCCCGTGATCTTCCCGGTCGTCGAGGGGATGTAGCCGACGTGCGCCACGCCCCGGAAGGGGACCAGGTGGTGCTCGCACGTCGAGTACACCTCGATGTCCTTGACGAGGACCATCTCGTCGTGGCCGAGATCGAACGTCGTCGTCAGCACGTCCTCCGGCCGCTGCCACAGCCCGGCGAAGATCTCCTTGTACGCCCGCGCCACCCGCGCCGGCGTCTCCTGCAGCCCCTCGCGGTCCGGGTCCTCGCCCACCGCCAGCAGCAGCTCGCGTACGGCGTTCTCCGCCCGCTTCTCGTCGAACTCGGCGATCGCGCGCTCGCCTTCCAGCGTCACCGGGTCGGTCATCTGTGCCTCGTTCCTCTTGCTCGGGCTGCGGGCATACGAAAATGCCGCGTCCCCCAGGCTAAAACCTGGGGGACGCGGCATTCATTCCGGGGCGGCGCCGAGCCGGGGGCTCAGGCCTCCGGGCGCTCCTCGGGGACCGCCTCGACGGTCTCCGCCGGGACCGCCTTGGTCACGTCCGCGACCGTCGGCGTGCTGCCGTTGGCACCGTTCGTCAGGGCGAGCTCCTTGGGGGAGAGCACCGGCGGACGGGTGGAGGGCGTACGGCGGGAGGAACCGGTCCACGCCGGGCGGGCCGGGCGCTTCACGATCGGGGCGAAGATCTCCGCGATCTCCTCCTTGCCGAGGGTCTCCTTCTCCAGCAGCTGGAGGACCAGGTTGTCGAGGACGTCGCGGTTCTCGACGAGGATCTCCCAGGCCTCGTTGTGCGCCGTCTCGATGAGCTTCTTGACCTCTTCGTCGACGAGCGCCGCGACCTCTTCCGAGTAGTCGCGCTGGTGCGCCATCTCACGGCCCAGGAAGGGCTCGGTGTTGTCGCCGCCGAACTTGATCGCGCCGAGCCGCTCGGTCATGCCGTACTGCGTGACCATCGCGCGGGCCGTGGCCGTGGCCTTCTCGATGTCGTTCGCCGCGCCCGTGGTCGGGTCGTGGAAGACGAGCTCCTCAGCCGCGCGGCCGCCCAGCATGTACGCCAGCTGGTCGAGCATCTCGTTGCGCGTGGTGGAGTACTTGTCCTCGTCCGGGAGCACCATCGTGTAGCCCAGGGCCCGGCCGCGGGACAGGATCGTGATCTTGTGGACCGGGTCGGAGTTCGGTGAGGCCGCCGCGACCAGGGCGTGTCCGCCCTCGTGGTACGCGGTGATCTTCTTCTCCTTGTCGGACATGATCCGGGTCCGCTTCTGCGGGCCCGCCACGACGCGGTCGATCGCCTCGTCCAGCATGTGGTTGTCGATGAGCTTCTTGTCGCTGCGCGCGGTGAGCAGCGCGGCTTCGTTCAGCACGTTCGACAGGTCGGCGCCGGTGAAGCCCGGCGTACGACGCGCCACGGCGGACAGGTCGACGTCCGGGGCGACCGGCTTGCCCTTCTGGTGGACCTTGAGGATCTCCAGCCGGCCCTGCATGTCGGGACGGTCGACGGCGATCTGCCGGTCGAAGCGGCCCGGACGCAGCAGCGCCGGGTCGAGGATGTCGGGCCGGTTGGTGGCGGCGATCAGGATGACGCCGCCCTTCACGTCGAAGCCGTCCATCTCGACGAGCAGCTGGTTCAGCGTCTGCTCGCGTTCGTCGTGGCCGCCGCCGAGACCCGCGCCGCGGTGCCGGCCGACGGCGTCGATCTCGTCGACGAAGACGATCGCCGGAGCGTTCGCCTTGGCCTGCTCGAACAGGTCCCGGACACGGGAGGCGCCGACACCGACGAACATCTCGACGAAGTCGGAACCGGAGATCGAGTAGAACGGGACGCCCGCCTCGCCCGCGACGGCGCGCGCGAGCAGCGTCTTGCCGGTGCCGGGCGGGCCGTAGAGCAGCACGCCCTTGGGGATCTTGGCGCCGACGGCCTGGAACTTGGCGGGCTCCTGGAGGAACTCCTTGATCTCGTGGAGCTCCTCGACCGCCTCGTCGGATCCGGCCACGTCGGCGAAGGTCGTCTTGGGGGTGTCCTTGGTGATGAGCTTGGCCTTGGACTTCCCGAAGTTCATCACTCGGGAGCCGCCGCCCTGCATCTGATTCATCAGGAAGAGGAAGACCACGACGATCAGGACGAAGGGCAGGAGCGAGAGCAGCACCGAGACGAACGGGCTCTGCTTCGACGGCGAGACCGTGTAGCCCTTCTCGATCTCACCGGCCTCGAACTTCTCCTGCAGCTTGTCGGCCAGGTCGGCGCCCTGGGTGCCGATGTAGCTGGCCTGCACCTTGGTGCCGCCGTCGACCTTCTGGCCCTTCTTGAGCTCGATCTTGATGATCTGCTCGTCGCCGGTGGTCAGCTTTGCCTGCTTGACCTGGTTCTTGTCGATCGCCTGGACGACCTCGCCGGTGTCAACCGTCTTGTAGCCGCCGGACGAGCCGACGACCTGCATCAGCACGACCACGGCGAGGACGGCCAGCACGATCCACATGACCGGCCCACGGAAGTATCGCTTCACGTCCATCCATACGGAGCGAATCCGCTCCGTCCCTCCTGCCCGTAGGTAAATGCTGCTGTGGGACTTGCTATGAGACTGCTATGAGAAAAGACAACTGTTCTTCGGACGGTACCTCAGCATTGTCACCGGAGACCGCCTTCCCATGCTCCAACGGCGGAAAGGCGGCCTGGGTTCCCCGGGACGTGCCGGTGCCTCAGCCCCCGTAGACGTGCGGCGCGAGCGTGCCGACGAAGGGGAGATTGCGGTACTTCTCCGCGTAGTCCAGGCCGTACCCGACGACGAACTCGTTCGGAATGTCGAAGCCGATCCACTTCACGTCGATCGCGACCTTCGCGGCGTCCGGCTTCCTCAGCAGCGTGCAGACCTCCAGGGAGGCCGGCTCACGCGAGCCGAGGTTGGTCAGCAGCCACGACAGGGTCAGGCCCGAGTCGATGATGTCCTCGACGATCAGGACGTGCTTGCCCTTGATGTCGGTGTCCAGGTCCTTGAGGATCCGGACGACGCCGGACGACTGCGTGCCCGCGCCGTACGAGGACACGGCCATCCAGTCCATCGTGACGGGGGTGGCGAGCGCACGCGCCAGGTCCGCCATCACCATCACGGCGCCCTTGAGGACACCGACGATGAGCAGGTCCTTGCCCGCGTACTCCGCGTCGATCTTGGCGGCAAGCTCGGCGAGCTTGGCGTCGATCTCTTCCTTGGTGATGAGCACCGACTGAAGGTCGCTGCCCATGTCCTTCTCGTTCACCCGCGTCGCTTTCTGTCTCGGCGGTTCAGCCTTGCCGAATGACCAGTCTGCCACCCTGGCGACGCGCCTCCACCCGGCCGGGCAGATTGATGGCCCGCTGACCGCGCCAGCCGGTGATCAGCCGGTCGACCTCTTCGACGTGTCGGGCGAACAGGGAACCGGCCGGCGCACCGGCCTCGATGGCGGCCCGGCGCAGTACCCGCCGCCGTACGGCGGCGGGCAGGTCGAAGAGCTTGGCGCACTCCAGGGCGCCGCTCTCGTCCCGTACCCGGGCGGCCGCGTCGGCGGCCCAGTCGTCGAGCGCGTCGGCGTCGTCGCGGGAGAGGCTCGCGGTACGGGCCAGGGCTTCGACGACGCCTTTGCCGAGCGCCTTCTCCAGAGCGGGCAGGCCCTCGTGGCGCAGCCGGGAGCGGGTGTAGGCCGGGTCGGCGTTGTGCGGGTCGTCCCAGACAGGCAGCGACTGGACCATGCAGGCCTTGCGGGCGGTCTGGCGGTCGATCTGGAGGAAGGGGCGGCGGTAGCGGCCGTCCGTCCCCGAGACGGCGGCCATACCGGACAGCGAGCGGATGCCGGAGCCGCGGGCGAGACCGAGCAGAACGGTTTCCGCCTGGTCGTCACGGGTGTGGCCGAGCAGCACGGCCGAGGCGCCGAGGCGCTCGGCGGCCTCGTCGAGTGCGGCGTAGCGGGCGTCGCGGGCGGCGGCCTCGGGCCCTCCCTCGCGGCCGACGCGCACGGCGACGGACTCGACGGGGTCGAGGTCCATGGCGGTGAGGCGGGCGACGACGTCGGCCGCGCGCTGCGCGGAACCGTCCTGGAGGCCGTGGTCGACGGTGATGCCGCCGGCGCGGAGGGAGAGTTTGGGGGCCTCGAAGGCGAGGGCGGAGGCGAGCGCCATGGAGTCGGCGCCGCCCGAGCAGGCGACGAGGACGAGCGGGCGCTCTCGCGTGGCGCGGGCGGCGGCTTCGGCGCTGTCGGCGTGCTTTGCGTGCTCTGCGTGCTGAGTGAGGACTTCGTGGAGTACGCGGCGGACCGCCAGGCGTATCGCCGCGACCGCAGGATGGGGACCCATGTCCGGTGCCCTTCGTGAAGTTCGGGAGGGGTGTCTCGGTCCGAGGTGAACGAGAGCGACGGGAAATCAGTCACTCAGAGTGCGTCGATGGTGACAGAACCGAGCCAATGTCCGAGCATTGCACGCCTGCCCAATGCCCCACGGTCCCTCGGACGGGTGATTGGAGGGGCGCCCTTCTGCCGTCATGGACCCGTCCTTCACGACACTGTTCTACGGTGCGCCCTCGGCCTTGCGGTGCACCCGTGCGACCCAGTCCGCCGGTTTGGCGATCTCCGCCTTGGTCGGGAGCGTGTTGGGGGACGTCCAGACCCGGTTGAACCCGTCCATCCCGACCTGGTCCACGACGGAGCGCACGAAACGCTCGCCGTCGCGGTACTGCCGCAGCTTGGCGTCCAGGCCGAGCAGCTTGCGCAGCGCGACGTCGAGGCGGCTCGCGCCACGGGCCCTGCGCTGCTGGAACTTCTCCCGGATCTCGGTCACGGAGGCCACCACGTCCGGTCCGACGCCGTCCATCACGTAGTCCGCGTGGCCCTCCAGCAGGGACATGACGGCGGTCAGCCGGCCGAGGATCTCCCGCTGGGCGGGCGTCTGGACCAGTTCGACGATGGAGTGGCCGCCCTCGTCGTCCTCGCCCTCGGGGCGGGCCCCGACGAGCGACTGCGCGGCCTCCCGGAACCGTTCGAGGACGGTCATCGGGTCCATCTCGGTCTCGCCCAGGAATGACTGGATCTCGCCCTCGAGATGGTCGCGCAGCCACGGCACGCCGGTGAACTGGGTGCGGTGGGTCTCCTCGTGGAGGCAGACCCAGAGCCGGAAGTCGTGCGGGTCGACCTCCAGCTCGCGCTCGACGTGGACGATATTGGGGGCGACGAGGAGCAGCCTGCCGCCGCCGTTGCCGTTCGGGTCGCCGGCCGGCAGGTCGCGGGTGGCGGGGGCGAAGGTCTCGTACTGCCCGAGGACCCGCGAGGCGAGGAACGACAGCAGCATCCCGAGCTCGACGCCGGTCACCTTGCCGCCGACCGCGCCCAGCACCGCACCGCCCGGCGTGCCGGACCGGCGCTCCTGCATCTTGTCCAGCAGGGGGCGCAGCAGTTCGCGGAAGCCCGCGACGTTCGCCTTGATCCAGCCGGCCCGGTCCACGACGAGGACGGGGGTGTCCTGCGGCTGCGAGCCCGCGGGGATCATCGCGGTGAAGCCGCGCACGTGCTCCTCGGAGGCCTTGGCGTGCCGGCGCAGCTCGGCGACGACGGCTCGCGCCTCGTCACGGCTCACGTCGGGACCGGGCCGCACGAAGCGGGTCGCGGTCGCCGCGGCGAGGTTCCAGTCGACCATCTCGGCACCACCGATGCTCGTCATGCGACAACCGTACGTTCTCGACCGCCGGGACGTGCAGGTGTCGGGTGGCCCGCCGGCCCCGCCCTGGCCGCGCCGGGTCGCGGGCGTCCGCGGTGTCCTGCACGGGCCGCCGGCCCCCCAGGCCCAAGCGGAACGGCAGGACCCGCCCGGGTGGACGCCGGTCGGGTGGCTACTTCGCGAGGGCCGACGCCAGGCGGTCGAGGGCGTCCTGCGCCGCGTCCCGCGAGGGGGTGCCGCCCGCGAGGAACGCGAAGCCGAGGAGTCGGCCGCCCGGGCCGACGACGGTGCCGGCGAGGGTGTTGACGCCGGTGAGCGTGCCGGTCTTGGCGCGGACGAGGCCGGAGCCGGCCGAGGACGGTGCGTAGCGGTTCTCCAGGGTGCCGGTGAATCCGGCGACGGGGAGGCCGGTGAGGACCGGGCGCAGTTCGGGGTGGGCCGGGTCGCCTGAGCGGGCGAGCAGCGCCGTCAGGAAGGCGGCGGAGACCTTGTCCTGTCTGTTGAGGCCGCTGCCGTCGGCGAACCGGGCGCCGGCCAGCGGCAGCTGGAGACGGCGCAGCTGTCCGGTCACGGCCCGTCCGGCGCCCGCGAAGTCCGCCTTCTCACCGGTGGCTGTCGCGGTCTGCCGGGCGAGCGACTCGGCTATGTCGTTGTCGCTGCTGGTCAGCATCCGCTCGACGACCGCGGAGAGGGGATCGGAGAGGACCTGCGCGAGCGGGACGGCCTCCGCGGCCGCCCGGCCGGGCCGGGGGACGCCGCTCACGTGCACGCCCCGCTCCTCCAGCATCGTGGCGAAGACGCGGGCGGCCTCGCCGGCCGGGTCGGCGGTGCGGGTCGCGGCGCCGGTGCTCCGCGGGTCGTTCCGCCCCTGGTCGACCATCAGGGCGCTGACCGGGGCGATGTTGTCGTTGGGGCCGATGGGGTGCAGCAGGGGGCCGGTGTAGAGCGAGGTGTCGTGGACGAGGCGGACGGCGCCTGCGCCGCGGCCGCGCAGGGCGCGGGCCGTGCGGTCGGCGAGCGTGGCCAGACGGCCCCGGTCGAGAGTGGCGTCACCGCCGCCGACGAGGGTGATCTCCTTCGCCCCGGCGGTCGCGACGACCGTGGTGGCTATGCGGTGGTCGGGTCCGAGCGCGGTCAGGGCGGCGGCGGCCGTGGCTATCTTCACGGTGGACGCGGGGGTCATGGGGGCCGTCGCCCCCTTCCCGTACAGCCGCTCCCCCGTGCCGAGGTCGACGACGCAGGCGGTCGGCGACGGGCCGAGGCCCGGGGCGCCGAGCAGCGGTCCGAGGGCCTTCGCGAGGTCGGCCGGGGCGGTCGCGGGGTCCTTCGCGGACGCGGTGCGCGGGCTGTCGGCGGCGGCGAGCACGACAGGGGCGCTGGGCGCGGGGGCGGGGCGCCGGGGCGCCGGGCGCCCGTGATGTACGCCACCCGTACGCCCGTGGGCCACCGCCCACTCCTTCTCGGCCTTACGCTGGCCCGAGTCCCAAGGACCCGCCGCGGCCACCGCCCCGGCGGCGAGGGCGAGGCCGGCAACGGCGGCGCCCGCTGCGAGCTGCCACGTCGTGACCTTCGGCACCCCGCACCAGCCCCTTTCGCGATCACCCAAGTGCGTGAGGGACACTTAATCACCGTCAATCACGTCTTGCTATGTCTTGATCATGGAGGAGCCACCCGTGGAGTTCGACGTCACCATCGAGATCCCGAAGGGTTCGCGGAACAAGTACGAGGTGGACCACGAGACCGGTCGGATCCGCCTGGACCGTCGACTCTTCACCTCGACCAGCTACCCGGCGGACTACGGCTTCGTCGAGAACACCCTCGGCGAGGACGGCGACCCGCTGGACGCGCTGGTCATCCTCGACGAGCCGACCTTCCCGGGCTGCCTGATCAAGTGCCGCGCCATCGGCATGTTCCGGATGACGGACGAGGCGGGCGGCGACGACAAGCTGCTGTGCGTGCCGGCGTCCGACCCGCGCGTGGAGCACCTGCGCGACATCCACCACGTGTCCGAGTTCGACCGCCTGGAGATCCAGCACTTCTTCGAGGTCTACAAGGACCTGGAGCCCGGCAAGTCCGTCGAGGGCGCCAACTGGGTCGGCCGCGCCGAGGCCGAGGCCGAGATCGAGGCCTCCTTCAAGCGCCTGGAGGCGCAGGGCGGCGCGCACTGACGCCGCTTGCACGAACCCCTGACGCGGGCGGGACACCTCGGTCCGCCCGCGTCGCGTAGCAACCCTTGGGCGTGCCCATACTGGGCAGGAGGGCCGGACACAGGGCTGGTACGAGAGGGAGCGAGGACGGCGACATATGGCGGAGCCCGAGGGTCCGGAAGACCGGAAGCCTCAGTCCGACGAGGCGCACAGCGCCTTCGCTCCGCCTCCTGGGGTGGAGCAGCCGGGAGCACCGGAAGAGGATCATCCCAGCTCGGAGTTCGCGGTTCCCGAGGGGCTGCTGCCGGAACCGCCGCCGGAGCCGGAGGGGTCGGCTTTCGCGCCGCCGAGCACGTACAGCGCCAGGAGCTCCCCGCCGGCCTTCACCCCCGCGCACGGCGTCCCCGTGGTGCGGCTCACCAAGGACGCGCCCTGGCAGGACCGGATGCGGGCCATGCTGCGGATGCCCGTGGGCGAACGGCCCGTGCCGGAGACCGCGCACCGGCAGGACGAGGCCGGCCCCGCCGTGCCGCGCGTGCTCGACCTGACGCTGCGTATCGGCGAGCTGCTGCTCGCGGGCGGCGAGGGGGCCGAGGACGTCGAGGCGGCGATGTTCGCGATCACGCGCGCGTACGGTCTGGACCGCTGCGAGCCGACCGTCACCTTCACGCTGCTGTCGATCACGTATCAGCCGTCCCTCGTCGACGACCCTGTGACGGCCAACCGCACGGTGCGGCGGCGGGGCACCGACTACACCCGGCTCGCCGCGGTCTACCGGCTGGTCCACGACATCAGCGTCGACGAGTCGGACGTCACGCTGGAGGAGGCGTACCGGCGGCTGGCGGAGATCCGCAGGAACCGGCACCCGTACCCCGGCTGGGCGCTCACCCTGGCCGGCGGCGTGCTGGCCGGTGCGGCGTCCGTGCTGGTCGGCGGCGACATCGTGGTGTTCCTCGCGGCCGCGGTCAGCGCGATGCTCGGCGACCGGCTGGCCTGGCTGGCGGCCGGGCGCGGACTGCCGGAGTTCTACCAGTTCGTGGCGGCGGCGATGCCGCCCGCCGCGGTGGGCGTGGCGCTGACGCTGTCGCCGCTGGACGTGCGGGCGTCGGCGGTGATCACCGGTGGGCTGTTCGCGCTGATCCCCGGGCGGGCGCTCGTCGCCGGTGTGCAGGACGGTCTGACCGGCTTCTACATCACGGCCGCGGCCCGTCTGCTGGAGGTCGGCTACCTGGTGGTCGGCATCGTCGTCGGCGTGCTGAGCGTGCTGTACCTCGGCTTCGCGCTCGACGCCGGGCTCCAGCCGGAGACGGCCATCCACACGGTGGAGCGCCCGGTGGTCCAGACACTGGCGGCGATGATGCTGTCCCTGTGCTTCGCCGTGATGCTCCAGCAGGAGCGCAACACGGTGTGGCTGGCGACCCTCAACGGCGGGGTGGCCTGGGTCGTCTACGCGGCTCTCGCCGACACCGCCGACGTCTCGCCGGTCGCCGCCACGGCCGCCGCGGCGGGGCTGGTGGGCCTCTTCGGCCAGATGCTCTCCCGCTACCGCTTCGCGTCGGCCCTGCCGTACGTCACGGCCGCGATCGGGCCGCTGCTGCCGGGCAGCGCCACGTACTTCGGGCTGCTGTCGATCGCCCGGGGCGAGCTGAACACGGGGCTCGCCTCGCTCAGCAAGGCGGCGGCGCTGGCGCTGGCCATCGCGATCGGGGTGAACCTGGGCGGGGAGATCTCCCGGCTCTTCCTGCGGGTGCCCGGAGCCGCGGGCGTGCCGGGCGCGGAGGCCCCGGGCGGCCGCCGCGCGGCCAAGCGGACGCGCGGCTTCTGACGGCGGGTGCGGGGCGGGCGGTCGGGCCCTGGGCGCGAGGCTCAGCGCTCGGCGGAACGGGCGGTCAGGCCCGGGGCGCCGGGGTCAGCGCTTGGCGTGGCGGCCGCGCGCGGTCGACGGCGCTTCGGCGGCGTCGGCGGAGGCGGCGGCCTCCTTCTTGTTCTTGGAGCGGGCCCGCAGGAACTCGATCACGATCGGGAGCACCGAGATCAGCACGATCAGGATCAGGATCGCCTCGATGTTCTTGTGGACGAACTCGACCTTGCCGAGCGCGGCGCCGAGCAGCGTCACTCCCGCGCCCCACAGCACACCGCCGACGACGTTGAAGGTGATGAACGAGCGGTAGTTCATCCGGCTCACACCGGCGACGATCGGCGTGAACGTCCGCACGATGGGCACGAAGCGGGCCAGGACCAGGGACTTCGGGCCGTACTTCTCGAAGAACTCGTGCGCCTTCTCCACGTTCTCCTGCTTGAAGAGCTTGGAGTCGGGGCGCTTGAAGAGGGCAGGACCGACCTTGCGGCCGAAGAGATAGCCGACCTGGTCGCCGATGATCGCGGCCAGCACGACGAGGGTACAGACCACCCACAGCGGCTGCTTGATCACATCGGTGGTCACCAGCAGGCCCGTGGTGAACAGCAGCGAGTCGCCCGGCAGGAAGAAGCCGATCAGCAGGCCGGACTCGGCGAAGACGATGACCAGGACACCGATCAGCCCGAAGGTGGTGATCAGATAGTCCGGGTCGAGCCAGCTCGGTCCGAGCGCAAGGGTGTTCACGAGGTCCGGGCTCCTGAGTCGGTAGTCGGGCGATGCGCCGGGCGGCGTACAGCGTGCGGGGACGAGCCAAAGCTATCAACGCACCGGGCCCCGCAGCGTTCCACCGGCCCGCCCAGGATGCACTGTGCCCCGACCGGGACAAAGTCCCGGCCGGGGCACATGGCCGGTGGGCGACGGACGGGTGGACGGCCGGCGACTCGAATCAGGCGCGCCGCGCGGCGTTGGCGATGATCGCCTCGCGCTCGTAGGCGGCCAGTCCCGGCTTCGCCTTGTCGATGTTGCGGGTGAAGCGCTCGTCGGAGACGTACATCTCCGCCAGGCAGGTGTGCATCTCGTGGGTGCACTCGTAGTGGTTGCGGGAGATCCACCGGCGGTGCTCCTCCGCGACGTCCGTCGCGGCCTCGGAGCCCGGCTCCTCACCGGCCTCCATCAGCGCCACGAAGCGCCGGGTGATCTCCTCGGCCTCGGCCTGGATGCGCTGCCAGTCCTCCTTCGTGTACGACGCGCTACGCCGCGCCGACTCCTTGTAGGCGTCGGTGCCGCCCCAGCGCTGCTCGGTCTCCTCCGCGTAGTCCTCGGGGTCGAAGTCCCCGAAGACCTCGAACTTCTCCTCGGGCGTGAGGTTGATGCCCATCTTCTTCGCCTCCATGGCTCGCTCAACGGCGGCTGCCATCTCCTTCAGCTTGGTGATCCGGGCGGTCAGCAGCTCGTGCTGCCGCCGCAGGTGGGCCTGCGGGTCCGCGTCCGGGTCGTCGAGGAGTGCCGCCACCTCGTCGAGCGGGAAGCCGAGTTCCCGGTAGAACAGGATCTGCTGCAGCCGGTCCAGGTCGGCGTCGTCGTACAGCCGGTGACCCGCGTGGCTGCGCCCGCCCGGGCTGAGCAGGCCGATCTCGTCGTAGTGGTGCAGGGTGCGCACCGTGACGCCGGCGAAACGGGCGACCTGTCCCACGGAGTAGCTCATCGCCTTCCGCTCCTTCGTTTCCGTGACGCCTCCCAGGCTGCTGCCTCACGTTGCGTGAGGTGCAAGCCCGGGTGAGCCTGAGTCCCATGGCACTCCATCAGGGCGCGTCCGGTGACGGCGGACCGGAACGGCGCAGGCTGTCGCTCAACCCGTTCTTCGGCGAGGCGGATCCGGTCGGCGGCATGACGGCGGCCCCGCCCACGCACCGCCTCCCGGACGGGCCGCTGCCGCCCTCCACCGCGTACCAGCTCGTGCACGACGAGCTGATGCTCGACGGGAACTCCCGGCTCAACCTCGCCACGTTCGTCACCACCTGGATGGAGCCCCAGGCAGGGGTTCTGATGGGCGAGTGCCGGGACAAGAACATGATCGACAAGGACGAGTACCCGCGAACCGCGGAGCTGGAACGCCGCTGCGTGGCGATGCTCGCGGACCTGTGGCACGCCCCGGACCCGGCCGCGGTCGTGGGGTGCTCGACGACCGGGTCGAGCGAGGCGTGCATGCTCGCGGGGATGGCGCTCAAGCGGCGCTGGGCGACGAGGAACGCCGACCGCTATCCGGCGAGCGCCAGGCCCAATCTGGTGATGGGCGTGAACGTGCAGGTCTGCTGGGAGAAGTTCTGCACCTTCTGGGAGGTGGAGGCGCGGCAGGTGCCGATGGACGGTGACCGTTTCCACCTCGATCCGCAGGCCGCCGCCGCGCTGTGCGACGAGAACACCATTGGGGTCGTCGCCGTCCTGGGCTCGACCTTCGACGGTTCCTACGAGCCCGTCGCCGACGTCTGCGCCGCGCTGGACGCGCTCCAGGAGCGCACGGGCCTCGACATCCCCGTCCATGTCGACGGCGCGTCCGGGGCGATGGTGGCGCCGTTCCTCGACGAGGAGCTGGTCTGGGACTTCCGGCTGCCGCGGGTGTCCTCGATCAACACCTCCGGGCACAAGTACGGGCTGGTCTACCCGGGGGTGGGCTGGGCGCTGTGGCGCTCGCCGGCCGAGCTGCCGGAGGAACTGGTCTTCCGGGTCACCTACCTGGGCGGCGACATGCCGACCTTCGCGCTCAACTTCTCCCGGCCGGGCGCGCAGGTGGTCGCGCAGTACTACACGTTCCTGCGTCTGGGGCGGGAGGGATACCGGGCGGTTCAGCAGACGGCGCGGGACGTGGCGAGGAGGCTCGCGCGGCGGATCGGGGAGCTGGGCGACTTCCGGCTCCTGACGCACGGCGACGAACTGCCGGTGTTCGCGTTCACGACGGCACCGGACGTCACGCTCTTCGACGTGTTCGACGTGTCGCGGCGGCTGCGGGAGCGGGGGTGGCTGGTGCCCGCGTACACCTTCCCGGCCAACCGGGAGGACCTGTCGGTGCTGCGGGTGGTGTGCCGCAACGGCTTCTCGGCGGACCTGGCGGAACTGCTGCTGGAGGATCTGCGGATGCTGCTGCCGGAGCTGCGGGAACAGCCGGGGCCGCTGAAGAAGGACACGGCGAAGGCGACCTCGTTCCACCACTGAGGGGTCGCGTCAGCGCGAGTCGCCCTCGTGGTGCTCGCCCGTCGCGTAGGGGTTCTCCTCGCCCTCGGCGAGGACGCCGACGAAGGGGGCGCCCTCCCCCGCGAACGTGTACGCGCCGGACTCGATCCGCTCGATCAGGCCCCGGGTCCACTGGGCGCCGGAGTCGGCCTGCGTCACCCACAGGTTCATGATCTCGCCGATGTGGCCGAGGGATTCGGGCCCCTCCTCGGGCGTGTAGTAGTCCGTGACCGACGAGCGCCACTCCTCGATGCTCCGCACCCGCTGCCCGAGCAGCTCCACCGCCTCGGAGCGCGGCAGGTCCACGATGAAGCCGAGCGCCGCCGAGAGCACGTCCGGCTTCTGGTCGTAGGCGGTCAGGGACGCGCGCAGGAGGGCGAAGAACTCCTCCGTGCCCTTGTCGGTGATCTCGTACTCGGTGCGCGGCGGGCCGCCCGCTGTCGACGGCGCCGTCTCGTGCGCGTACAGCAGTCCCTGCTTCGCCATGTGCTTGAGCGCGTGGTAGATCGATCCCGGCTTGGCGTTGGACCACTCGTGCGCGCCCCAGTACTCCAGGTCGTTGCGGACCTGGTAGCCGTGCGCCCGCCCGTGCTGGCGCACCGCCCCCAGGACCAGCAGCCGGATCGCCGACATCCGCGTCCCTCCTGTTCAAGTTTGACCAGGGTACGCGGGCGACCCGATCCGCCGGTCAGCGCGTCCACTTGTACTTGCCGCCGCCGACCCACCTCACGACCCCGGGATCGTCGAGGTCGACGTGGGGCAGACCGGCCTCGTGCGCCAGGTGGACCACGTCCAGCAGATCGCGGGCGGTCCCGGCCACGATGCCGTTGATCTCCACCAGGCGGAACGGCGGATCGGCGGGCGTGACGGCGTGGACGACGATCGGGGTCCTCTCGTCATGGGCCATGCTTCCAGGGTGTGCCGACACGACGGCGGGCACATGTCGGGGCTACGCGCCCGGGCCGCCGCCCTGCTCCAGGGCCACCAGGTCGAAGGCGCCGTTGCCGTCCAGGGACTCGCGGATGATGTCGGCGTGGCCGGCGTGGCGGGCGATCTCCTCGACCAGGTGGATCAGCAGCCAGCGCATGGACACCCTCCCGTCCTTGGGAAACCAGGGTGCGGGCGGCAGCGGGAAGGTGTCGTCCAGGCTCGGCACCGAGCGGACGAACTCCTCGGTCTCCTTCGAGACCGAGGCCCAGAAGGTCAGCGTCGCATGGATCGTCTCACCGTCCACGAGACGGAAGCTGTCACCCCAGGTCTCCTCCGAGCGCTGCCTCTCGTTCGGCTTCTGCTGCGCCATCCGCAGCCAGTTGAGCTCCATCTCGGCGACGTGCTTGAGCAGTCCCGACAGCGAGAGTTCGCTGGCGCTCGGGCGGCTCGCGGCCTGCTCCTCGGTCAGTCCGAGCACGGAACGCCGGATGGCGCCGCGCTGTGCCTCGACGAAGCTCAGCAGCGCGCCGCGCTCGTCGCCGTGGGCCTCCGCGGGAACGTGAGTGACCATGGTGTCCGCCTTCCGGTCCGCGAGGAGAGGGCCTCTCCCCTTTCGACACGACTCACGCTACGGACCCTTGAGGACAGCTTCTGTCCTCAAAGGTCCGGGGGCACGGGAAAATGTCAGAAGGGGAACTGCGAGCGGCCGTGCTGCACCGAGATCCACTTCTGGGTGGTGAACGCGTCGAGCATCGAGTCGCCGTTCAGCCGCCCGACACCGGAGTGCTTCTCGCCTCCGAAGGGGACGATCGGCTCGTCGTGCACGGTGCCGTCGTTGATGTGGATCATGCCGGTGCGGACCCGCTTGGCGAGCCGGACACCACGCTCGATGTCGCCCGTGTGCACGGCGCCGCTGAGGCCGTACGGGGTGTCGTTGGCGATCCGTACCGCCTCGTCCTCCCCGTCGAAGGGGATCACCAGGGCGACCGGGCCGAAGATCTCCTGGCTGAGCACGGGCGAGCCGGCCGGCAGGTCGGTCAGGACCGAGGGCGCGACCAGGTTGCCGTCGGTCGCACCGTGCAGCAGCGCGGTCGCGCCCGCCTCGACGGTCTGCTCGACGAGCGAGGTCACCGCGTCGGCCTGCGAGGCGTTGATCAGCGGGCCGATGTGGGTCGTCGGGTCGGCCGGGTCGCCCACCTTCAGCGTCTTCACCTTGGCGACGAACTTCTCGGTGAACTCCTGCTGCACCGAGCGGTCGACCAGGATGCGGTTGGCCGCCATGCAGACCTGGCCCTGGTGCACGTAGCGGCTGAAGACCGCGGCGTCGACCGCGTAGTCGATGTCGGCGTCGTCGAGGACGATCAGCGCGCTGTTGCCGCCCAGTTCGAGGATGGCGTGCTTGAAGTTGGCCGCGCAGACGGTGGCCACGTGGCGGCCCACCTTGTCGGAGCCGGTGAAGGAGATGGCCTTGGGCACCGGGTGCTCCAGCAGGGCGTCGCCGATCTCGGCGATGTCCGTGATGACCACGTTCAGCAGACCGGCGGGCAGGCCCGCCTCCTCGAAGACCTTGGCGACCAGGGAGCCGCCGCAGATCGGCGTGTTCTGGTGCGGCTTGAGGACGACGGCGTTGCCGAGCGCGAGCGCCGGTGCGACCGACTTGAGGGAGAGCAGGAACGGGAAGTTGAACGGGCTGATGACACCGACGACCCCGACCGGGACGCGGTAGACCCTGTTCTCCTTGCCGTCGATCGGCGAGGGCAGGATGCGGCCCTCGGGACGCAGGGCGAGCTGGATCGCCTCGCGCAGGAACTCCTTGGCGAGGTGCAGCTCGAAGCCTGCCTTCAGATGCGTGCCGCCGAGCTCCGCGATGATCGTCTCGGTGATCTCCTTCTCGCGGTCCTCGATGATCCGCAGGGCGCGCTCGAAGACCAGGCGGCGGGTGTACGGGTTGGTCTCGGCCCAGGCTTCCTGCGCGCGCTCGGCGGCGCGGTACGCCTGATCGACCTCGGCCGCGGTGGCCACGGTGACGGACGCCAGCTTCTCGCCGTCGAACGGGTTGAAGTCGATGATGTCCCAGGAGCCGCTGCCCTGCCTCCACTCGCCGTCTATGTACTGAAGTGCCAGTTCACTGAAGAAGGACATGTGATCGCTCCAGAGGCATACGCGGCTGTGGCCGGCAGAAGCACAGAAGTCAGATGGTCCGGGACTGATGTGGCGTCATCGTACTTGTGTTTCAGGTGAGTTGAAGGAGACCCCGGAGAAGGTCGCGGGTCTCCGCGGCGTCCGGGCTGTCCTCCTCGAGCCGCCTCATCACCCGCTCGTAGTGGGCCACTTCCTCGCGCTTGTCCAGATAGAGGGCGCTCGTCAGCTGCTCCAGGTAGACGATGTCGGAGAGGTCCGACTCGGGGAAGCGCAGCATCGTGAACGCGCCGCTCTCGCCCGCGTGCCCGCCGAAACTGAACGGCATCACCTGCAGCGTGATGTTCGGCTGCTCGGAGACCTCGATGAGATGCCTCAGCTGCGCCTGCATCACCGCACGGTCGCCGTAGGGCCGGCGCAGCGCCGCCTCGTCGAGCACCACGTGGAGGCGGGGGGCGTGCTCGGAGACGAGGGCCTTCTGCCTCTCCAGGCGCAGGGCGACGCGGCGGTCGATCTCGGCCGCGGGGGCGTCGGGCATGCCGCGGGTGACGACGGCGTGCGCGTACGACTCGGTCTGCAGCAGTCCGTGCACGAACTGCACCTCGTAGATGCGGATGAGGGAGGCGGCTCCCTCGAGGCCGATGTACGTCTGGAACCAGCCGGGCAGCACGTCGCCGAAGCTGTGCCACCAGCCGGCGACGTTGGCCTCCTTGGCGAGGCCGAGGAGGGACCTGCGCTCGGCCTCGTCGGCCACCCCGTAGAGCGTGAGCAGGTCCTCGACGTCCCGCGCCTTGAAGCTCACGCGGCCCAACTCCATACGGCTGATCTTGGACTCGGACGCGCGGATGGAGTATCCGGCGGCCTCCCGGGTGATGCCGCGGGACTCCCTCAGCCTTCTGAGCTGGGAGCCCAGCAGGATGCGCCGCACCACCGAGCCTCCGCCCGGACCCTCACCGCCGGGGTGCGCCCACGGCGCCGCCTCGCCTGCTGCCACGACTCCAACCCTCCCCACTCCTCGCGCCGTTCGGCGCGGACCGATCCTCCACGAGGGTCCCCCCGAACCCAAGAGCCGGATTCTGCCACCAAAATGCTTCAGCCCGTACTCGTCCGGTTACGGAAATGAGAAACCGGTGAACGGCGGAGCGGAAGAAACCCGCAGAAGAAATGAGCAAGAACCGGCACGGGGTCGGACACGTCCGGCGCGTGCACGTGCATCTGCCCTTGCATCTGCCCTGCGCATTGGGAACCATGGTGCTCGCGCACCTGCGTGCTCGTTCGTGTTGTAGCGTCACAGCCGCGATTCCCGGGAGTGCCTCGCATGGGGACGAATGGATCGACCATGCTCGAGCCGTTACGGCAGGGCCTTCCGCCGATCGATCCCTCGGCCGTTTCCAGCTCCGTCTCCTGCGCTCTGCCGGCCCGTTACGAAGCGGTGCGCGGCGCACGCCAGTTCACCCGGGCCACGCTCGGCCAGTGGGAGCTGAACCACCGCTTCGACGACGTCGCCCTGGTCGTCTCCGAGCTCGTGACCAACGCCCTGCGCCACGCGCTGCCCTCCGACACGGCACCGCGCGAGAACGCCAAGGAGCCGCCGGTGCGGCTGCATCTGATGCGCTGGACGGGCCGGCTGGTCTGCGCGGTGCGCGACCCCAGCCACGACGGGCCCATGGCCCGGGAGTCCGAGGAGGACTTCTCGGCGGAATCGGGGCGCGGTCTGTTTCTCGTCGATTCCTTCAGCGACGGCTGGGGCTGGCACCCGCTCGCCGGTTCGCTGCGCGGCAAGGTCGTCTGGGCGCTGTTCCGCCTGGGCTGACCTCGCGGGGGCGGGCCGGATCGGGGGCCGGCCCGCCCCGGCCATTCACGCGACCAGGTGGTCGAATTCCCCGTCCTTGACTCCCAGAAGCAACGCTTCTATCTCCGCGGGCGTGTATACGAGTGCGGGACCGTCCGGGTGCCGTGAGTTGCGCATCGCCACATCACCGCCGGGCAGCTTGGCGAATTCCACGCAGGAGCCCTGGGAGTTGCTGTGTCTGCTCTTCTGCCAGACGACTCCCTGAAGCTCCGTGGCGGTCATGCCGTTGTACACGTGGTGCACAAGTCGCTCCCGGGGTGCAAGGTGCAGGTGTCAACCATCCGGGATCATAGCTGTGTTGGTATGCCGATGCATGGGCGGATGCACCGGCAGATGCACGTGCACGGGCAGTGGTGTCGCAACTACGGAAGCGCTCTCGCGCGCCGGCGGCACGCGTGCCAGGCGAGGTGGTCTCAGCGCGTGGACGAGTACGGCAACAGGGCCATCTCCCGGGCGTTCTTGATCGCGCGGGCCAGCAGCCGCTGCTGCTGCGCCGTCACCCGGGTCACCCGGCGGCTGCGGATCTTGCCGCGGTCGGAGATGAACTTCCGCAGCAGATCGGTGTCCTTGTAGTCGATGTAGGTGATGCCGGCCTGATCCAGGGGATTCGGGCGGGATTTCGCGGGCTTGCGCGGGTCGGTGCGACGGGGGGACATGTCAGACCTCCAGGAGGGAGTCGAAGGCGGGCGGCAGCCGCTTCCAGGCCTCGCGGCCCGCGGCGTACTCGGCGTCGGTCAGCAGACAGGATTCGAGGAGCAGTTCCAGGCCGTCGCGGTCGAGGCCCGGCGAGGTGAAGACCAGGTGCTGGCAGCAGTCCCCGTGCTCGGGGTGCCAGTCCAGGGCCGCGGCCGCCCGGCGCACCGGCGGCACCATCTCCCAGGCGGCGTCCGGCAGCGAGGCGAGCCAGGGGCCCGCGCTCTCGACGCACAGCGCGCCGCCGGCGGCGTCCCACGCCAGCAGGGTGTCCGGCCGGTCGGCGAGCCAGAACCGGCCCCGGCTGCGGGCGGCCGCACAGGTCAGGTCCTCCAGAGCCGCGTACAGCCGCCCCGGGTGGAAGGGGCGTGCGCGGTGCCAGACGTAGGTGGTGACACCGCAGTCGTCCGCCTCCTGCGGCAGCAGCGCGCAGGCCGGGTGCTGGGCGGCGGCGGCCGCCTCCACGTCGAAGCCGGCCGTGGCCGCGGCGGCGAGTTCGTCCGAGCCGACGGGGACGCGGCGAGCGGTCGGGTGCAGCTGGGTCAGCAGCGCGCGGTCCTCCTCGTCGGCGTCCTCGCTCTCGACCACGGCGATCACGGGCGCGTACTCCAGCTGGCGCGCCCAGGTGTCGGCGATCGTGCGGCGGTCCGTCGCGGCCGCGGCGAGCCCGGCCTCGGCGAGGTCGTCGCCGTTGCCGAGGCAGGGCAGGAGCAGCGCCGGGTCGACGGCGCACATCACCGAGGTGACGGCGAGCCGTTCACCGCCGTGCGCGGCGACGACCTCGGCCATGGCCTTGGGCTCCACGGAGTCCCACAGCTCGACGATCGCGAGGCGGGTCGCCCCGTCCTCGGCGAGCCGCACGAGCTCGGGCACCAGGTCCTCGCGCAGTGCGCAGCAGGCGCAGTCGTTGACCAGCGGCGTCTCGCCGGTGTCGCGGAGACGGAACGCGTCACGCACCGTGCGCACGACGGTGCCCCGCTCCGCCGTGGAGAGGTCGTGGTGGAGCGCGACGCTGCCGGGCACCGAGGCGAGCAGCCGCTCCACGGTCTCGCGGCGGGCGTCGGCGTGCAGTCCGGCGACGATCGCGACGGGCAGCATCAGCGGGCCTCGCGCCGGCCGTAGCGGCGCTCGAAGCGCTCGACGCGTCCGGCGGTGTCGAGGACGCGGGCCTGGCCCGTGTAGAAGGGGTGGCTCGCCGAGGAGATCTCGACGTCGATGACCGGATACGTGTTGCCGTCCTCCCAGTCGATCGTCTTGTCGCTGGTGGCGGTCGAGCGCGTGAGGATCGCGAAGTTCGCGACCTTGTCGCGGAAGACGACAGGCGCGTACGGGGGGTGGATGCCGGGCTTCATCGAGCTCAGCGCTCCTCTCGGAAGTCGACGTGGCGGCCGGCGACCGGGTCGTACTTGCGCAGCGTCAGGCGGTCGGGGTCGTTACGGCGGTTCTTGCGGGTGACGTAGGTGTAGCCGGTGCCCGCGGTGGAGCGGAGCTTGATGACCGGGCGGAGTTCGTTGCGAGCCATACCGGTAGTATATGGAAATGGTTTCCATTACCAAATGAGCTCGACGAGAGGTGCATCACCCATGTCCGCCCACTGCATGCTGACCGGGTCGAAGCCCGGCTTCGGCAACCGGATCTCCCACTCCCACCGGCGCACATCGCGCCGCTTCGACCCCAACATCCAGCGCAAGCGCTACTGGCTGCCGAGCGAGGGACGCCATGTGCGCCTCACGCTCAGCGCCCGCGCCGTGAAGACGGTCGACACCATCGGCATCGAGGCCGCCGTGGCCCGCATCCGCGCCCGGGGAGTGAAGGTCTGATGGCGAAGAAGAGCAAGGTCGCCCGCAACGAGCACCGCAGGAGCGTCGTCGAGCGGTACGCCGAGCGCCGCGCGGAGCTGAAGGAGATCATCCGCAGGCCCTCCAGCAGCGGCGCCGAACGCGCCGCCGCGCAGGCCGAGTTGAGGCGTCAGCCCCGGGACGCCAGCGCGACCCGGGTGCGCAACCGCGACAGCGCCGACGGACGGCCGCGCGGCCACCTGCGGAGGTTCGGGCTGTCCAGGGTCCGGATGCGTGAGCAGGCCCACGCCGGCTTCCTCCCGGGGGTGCGCAAATCGTCCTGGTAGCTTGGCGCGGTCTTGCAACCAACCAGGTACGCGGGCGCGTCGCCCGTGGCCGCAGGGGGACAGATCAGTGCACAACCTCGTACGCATGTCGGCCGCCGCGGCGGGCCTCGTCGCCGCCCTCGCCCTGACCGGCTGCGGCAGCAGTGAGAGTGACGACACCGGCGGCGGCGACAAGGCGTCGGCCGCGCCCACCGAGTCCGGCGACACCGGCGGCGGCGAAGGCAGGCCCCGGGACATCGAGGGCACCTGGACGGGCCTCAGCGACGGCAAGCCGGTCGCCCTGTCCGTCACGCAGGGCAAGGCGGCGCTGCTCGCCGACGGTCACGCCTGCACCGGCGAGGTGCAGGACACGGGCAGGCAGACGCTGTCGCTGAAGTGCGCGGACGGGAACACCGACCGCACGACGGGCTCGGTCGAGTCCAACGACGGGACGACGCTGGTCATCTCCTGGGACGCGGGCAAGAAGGACACGCTGAAGAAGAGCGATGCCGGCGAGCCTCCGGCGGGGCTGCCCACCGGTCTGCCGACGGGCGTGCCGTCCCCCTGACGCACCGGGCTCCGGCGCGGCGGCCGGGCCGCCGGCCTCCCGATGCACGGGTCGAGGGGCGGTCCGGCCCGAACTGCCGGACACCCCTGGCGGGCCGCGGACCCTCACGGGTCCGCGGCCCTTCCTCGTCCAGGGCCTCCGACACGTCCTCCAGCGCGGCGAGGCGCGTCGCGGACCGGGCCCAGGCCCGGGGGTCCTGCGCTTCCCGGACCGCCTTCGCCGCCTGTCACCTGCAGCGCGCGGGCCGAGGCGGCGGCCTCGGGACGGGCGGCACGCCGCCGACGACGAGGCCGAGGACGCGGACGAGGGGTGGCTGGACGCGGCGTGACCGGCCGGCCCCGCGGGCGGGAGCGGGAGCGGTCGGATCATCGGCCGGGTGTGGCCTAGCGTGGTGGCCGACCCCTGTCACCGAGCCGAGGAGCCGACCGATGACTGCCGAGTGGCGCCCCGTACGGCAGTCCCGCACGCACGAGCTCGTCCTGGAGAGCATCGAGGAGCGGGTACTCTCCGGCGAGCTCAAGGCCGGCGACCGGCTGCCGCCGGAACGTGAGCTGGCTCCCGTGCTCGGGGTCAGCCGGTCCGCGCTGCGGGAGGCGCTGCGGGTGCTGGAGACGATCGGCGTGCTGTCCGCACAGGCCGGACGGGGCCCCGACTCCGGCGCCCGGATGGTGCGCAACCCGGACGACGCGCTCGGCCGGCTGCTGCGGCTGCACTTCGCGCTCGGCAGCTACACCCTCCAGGACATGCTGGAGGCCCGGGTCGTCCTGGAGCGTTCCAGCTTCGAGGCCGCGGCGCGGCACGCCTCGCGGGAGGTGCTGGCGGAGGCAGAAGCCCTCCTGGCCCGCCTGCGGGAACCGGGCATCGACGTCACGGAGTTCAACGACCTGGACACCCGCTTCCACGTCCTGATCGCCCGCGGCTCCGGCAACCGGCTCACCTCGACGCTCACCTCGGCGGTGCGCGAGTCGGTGCGGCCGCTGATCCTGCGCGCCCTGGAGGCGGTGGAGGACTGGCCCGCCACGGCCGCCACGCTGGGCGCCGAGCACGCGGAGCTGCTGCGGCTGGTGCGGGAGGGCGAGGGCGGCGCGGCCGCCGATCTCGCCGAGCGGCACATCCGCGGTTTCCACGGTTCCCTGGTCGACGACTCGGACGAGGACGGCGCACAGCTCTCGCCCTGAGCGGCCCGTCGTCAGTATGGTCGGACCATACCGACCCCAGGAGGGCTCGCTCGATGCGCATCGGACTGTTCGCCACCTGCCTGGGAGACACGCTCTTCCCCGACGCGGTGCGGTCGACCGCCCTCCTGCTCGCCCGCCTCGGCCACGAGATCGCCTTCCCGCCCGAGCAGACCTGCTGCGGCCAGATGCACATCAACACCGGCTACCAGCGCGAATCCCTCCCGCTCGTACGGAACTTCGCCGACCGGTTCGGCGACTCCTCCATGGACGCCGTGGTCATGCCCTCCGGCTCGTGCGCCGGATCGGTGCGCCACCAGCACGAGACCGTCGCCCGGCGGTACGGCGACCCGGCGCTCGTCACGGCGGTCGCCGGGGTGAAGGCGAAGACGTACGAGCTGTCGGAGCTCCTCGTCGACGTGCTCGGCGTCACGGACGTGGGGGCGTACTTCCCGCACCGCGTCACCTACCACCCCACCTGTCACTCGTTGCGGATGCTGCGCGTCGGCGACAAGCCGCTGCGGCTGCTGCGCGCCGTGGAGGGCATCGACCTCGTGGAGCTTCCGGAGGCCGACGCGTGCTGCGGCTTCGGCGGGACGTTCGCCCTGAAGAACGCCGGGACCTCCACCGCCATGCTCCAGGACAAGATGCGCCACGTCGTCTCGACCGACGCGGACGTCTGCACCGCCGGCGACTCGTCCTGCCTGATGCACATCGGCGGCGGGCTCTCCCGTACCGGGGCGGGCACACGCACGCTGCACCTCGCCCAGATCCTCGCCGCCACCCGCACCTCGCCGTACGCCCCCTCGGAGGCCGCCCGATGAGCAGCAGCACCTTCCTCGGCATGCCCGCCAGGCCGCCCCGCGTCCCCTACGGCGCCGGAAACCTGCGCGGCGACGTCCCGTTCCCCGAGGCGGCCGAGGGCGAGCTGCACAACGCGCAGCTGCGCCGCAACCTCGGCAGGGCCACCCGCACCATCCGCGCCAAGCGGCTCGCGGTCACCGGTGAACTGCCGGACTGGGAGCGGCTGCGCGACGCGGGCTCCGCGATCAAGACCGACACCATGAACCGGCTCCCGGAGCTGCTGGAGGAGCTGGAGCGGAAGGTCACCGAACGCGGCGGCACCGTCCACTGGGCCCGTGACGGCGCCGAGGCCAACGCGATCGTCACCCGCCTGGTCAAGGCGGCCGGCAGCGACGAGATCATCAAGGTCAAGTCGATGGCTACCCAGGAGATCGGCCTCAACGAGCACCTGGCCGCCGAGGGCGTCACCGCCTGGGAGACCGACCTCGCCGAACTGATCGTGCAGCTCGGCCACGACCGGCCCTCGCACATCCTGGTCCCCGCGATCCACCGCAACCGCGACGAGATCCGGGACATCTTCCTGCGCGAGATCCCGGGCGTCGACCCGGACCTCGACTCCCGGCCGGAGCACCTGGCGGCCGCCGCCCGCGCGTATCTGCGGCACAAGTTCATGACGACCAAGGTCGCCGTGTCCGGCGCCAACTTCGGCATCGCCGAGACCGGCACGCTGTGCGTCGTGGAGTCCGAGGGCAACGGCCGGATGTGCCTGACCCTGCCCGAGACGCTGATCACCGTCATGGGCATCGAGAAGGTTCTGCCGCGCCATCAGGACCTGGAGGTCTTCCTCCAGTTGCTGCCGCGCTCCTCGACCGGAGAGCGGATGAACCCGTACACCTCGCTGTGGACGGGCGTGACCGAGGGCGACGGGCCGCAGGACTTCCATCTCGTCCTCCTCGACAACGGGCGCACCGCCGCCCTCGCCGACCAGGCCGGCCGCGAGGCGCTCAACTGCATCCGCTGCTCGGCCTGTCTGAACGTCTGCCCGGTGTACGAGCGCGTCGGCGGCCACGCCTACGGATCGACGTATCCCGGCCCGATCGGCGCGGTGCTCACCCCGCAGCTCGCCGGGATGCACGCCGTCGACGACGACCCGAACGCCTCGCTGCCGTACGCCTCCAGCCTCTGCGGAGCCTGCTTCGACGCCTGCCCCGTGAAGATCGACATCCCGTCGCTGCTGGTCGAGCTGCGCCACCAGAAGACCGAGCAGTCGCGGGGCGGCGGGGAGCGGCTGGCAATGAAGGCGGCCGCGGCCGTGATGAAGCGGCCGACGCTCTACACCGCCGCGCAGAAGGCGGCCCGGCTCGGCCGGATGGCCGCCGGACGCGACGGCACGATCCGGCGTCTTCCCCCGCCGTTCTCGGGCTGGAGCGACAGCCGGGACACACCCGCCCCGCCGAAGCAGACGTTCCGTGCCTGGTTCGCCTCGCAGGAGGGCGGCGAGGCCCTGCGCGAGGCGGCCCGCGAAGGCGAACGGCCGCGGCCGGCCGGCCCCGCCCGCCCCGAGGAGGACCAGTGACCGCACCGGCCGGCGGGCCGTCGGCCCGCGACATCGTGCTCGGCCGGGTCCGCGACGCCCGCGCGCTGGCGCCCCGGCGGGAGGTGACGGTGCCCCGGGACTACCGCACCGGCCGCACCCTGCCCGACGGGGAGCGCCTGGCGCTCTTCACCGACCGGCTGACCGACTACCGG
Organism: Streptomyces sp. NPDC002867; assembly: GCF_053591895.1. Taxonomy (NCBI): domain Bacteria; kingdom Bacillati; phylum Actinomycetota; class Actinomycetes; order Kitasatosporales; family Streptomycetaceae; genus Streptomyces; species Streptomyces sp. NPDC002867. The sequence continues at coordinate 81,324 of NZ_JBSFUR010000023.1, forward strand.
GCGCGGGTCCACCCCTGCACGGCCGGCCGGACCGCCGGGGTCGTCGCCCGCGTCCTGCGCGAGCGGGGCGCCCGCATGATCGGCGTCCCGGCGGGGCTCGACCCGGGCTGGCTGACCGGCCACGACGGCGAGGTGCGCGTCGACTCCGCCGACGTGCCGGCGGCCGGACTGGACGCGCTGGACGCGGTGGTCACGGCGTCCGCCGCCGGCTGCGCGGAGACCGGCACCGTCTTCCTGGACGGTTCGCCGGACCAGGGCCGCCGGGCGCTGTCGCTCGTACCGGACCTCCATGTCTGCGTGGTCGACCTGTCCACGGTGGAGGCGGGAGTTCCCGAGGCCCTCGCCCGGCTCGTGCCGGGACGGCCGACCACGCTGATCAGCGGCCCGTCGGCCACTTCCGACATCGAGCTGGAGCGCGTGGAGGGCGTCCACGGTCCGCGCACCCTGGACGTGATCGTCCGCACCGACGTCTGAGACGTCCGGGGGCGGTCGGAGGGCTGCGGGTGGACCCGCCACCTTGGGAGGGCCTAGCGCAGCGGCTTGCGGGGCGAGTGCGGCTCCCGGCGGGCCCGGTCGGCCGCCGACGTGCCGTCGCGCCAGCCGTCGAGGTCCGTCGCGCCGCGGACACGGGTCCTGGTCGTCTCCGGGAACATCCGGTCCGCGTGGTCCGCCACCGCCACGTCGCGGGTCGCCAGGACCGGGAGCAGGTCCGCCGTGACCTGTTCCCCGGCCACCGCCGCCAGATGCTCGCCCAGGCGGGAGGCGTACGCCGTCCAGAACGACTGCCGGAAGGTCTTGGTGCGCCTGCGCCCGCCCGCGCGCTGGGCGGACTCCGCCTTCGTCATGGCTCCGGCGCCCTGGACGAGCAGCGAGGTGTAGAGCAGTTCCACCGCTTCGAGGTCGCCCTCGAAGCCCACGACGGTGCTGAAGCCGAAGGCGCTGTTCCAGACCGCGCGGCAGCGGTTCGCGGAGGCGACCGCGTCGAGCAGCACCGCCTTGGCCGTCTCGTACGGGGCGTCCACGCCGATGCGGCAGGCGGACGGCGCGTCCTTGCTGTGCGCGCCGTGGGCGAGGACGGCCTCGTCGATGCTGTGACGGGCCATCAGTTCCTGCGCCTTGGCGGTGAGCGCCTCGGCCTCCTCCGGGTAGCCCGTCGCCTCCGCCTTGGCCAGCAGGGCGCGGACGCGGGTGAGCATGCGCGGCTCGTGCGCGGAGGCGATCGCTGTCAGGGGCGCACCCGGCGGCGGGGCGACGGGCTCGATCGCGGGGAGACGCGCGAGCAGGCGGTACAGCTCCAGGACGGAGGTCGCCTGCGTGAACCGGTCGGCCCGGTACGGCTCGTGGTCCGCGACGTCGGCGAGCTGGGCCCGCCAGCGCGGTGCGAGCCGGTCGCCGTAGGCCCGCGACTCGGCGGTGACCAGACCGGCGGCCAGGCGCTCGTGGGCGTCGTCGAGGTCGCGCCGGACCAGGCGCAGGACGTCGGCGGGCTGCCAGCCGCGCTCCCAGGCGCGGCGCAGCAACTCCTCGCCGCGCCGGCGCAGTTCCGCGTCGGCGGACGGGTCGGCGGCGAGGAGGGAGGCGGCGGTGTCCAGCGACTCGTCGCCGTCCGCGTACAGCGCCGCCGCCAGCGCCTTCTCGACCGTGCTCACACACCAGATGGTGTCACGGGGTAGTGCCTGCCCCACCTCCTGGACGCCCCTTGGTGGCCGTGACCGGCGGGCGGGCGGGCGGAAGCCTTGAGGGCATGGAACCGACTGCCGTACGACTCACCGCGCTCCGCCGCGTCCACCGCGACGTCACCGCCCTCGACGGCGTGGACCTCGCCTTCGCCCACGGGTCCTTCACCGCCGTCATGGGGCCCTCCGGCTCCGGCAAGTCCACGCTGCTGAACTGCGCCGCCGGTCTCGACCGGCCCACGTCCGGACGGGTCGAGATCGACGGGACCGAGCTGGGCGGGCTGAGCGAGCGCCGCCTCACCCTGCTGCGGCGGGACCGGATCGGCTTCGTCTTCCAGGCGTACAACCTGATCCCCTCGCTGACGGCGGCGCAGAACGTGGCGCTGCCGCTCCGGCTGGCCGGCCGGCGGCCGTCGCGTGCGGCGGTGCGCGAGGCGCTGGCCCGGGTCGGTCTCGAAGGGCGCGCCGGGCACCGGCCCGCGCAGATGTCCGGCGGGCAGCAGCAGCGCGTGGCCCTGGCGAGGGCCCTGATCACGCGGCCCGCGGTGCTGTTCGCCGACGAACCGACCGGCGCGCTCGACACCGTCACCGGCCGGGAGGTGCTGACGATGCTGAGGCGGCTGGTGGACGGGGAGGGCCAGACGGTCGTGATGGTCACGCACGATCCGGGCGCCGCCTCGTTCGCCGACCGGGTCGTCTTCCTGGTCGACGGCCGGGTCGCCGGGGAGCTCACGACACCGTCCGCCGGACAGGTCGCGGCCCGGCTCGCCGCCCTGGACCCCACACGGGGCGCCGGGCCGGATGCCGTGGCCAGGACGGTCACGGGGACGGGAGCCCGAGCATGCTGATCGTCGCGTGGGCCGCGCTGCGTGCCCGGTGGGCGACCTTCGTCGCCGGTGCCGTGGCCCTCGCGCTCGGCGTCGGGCTGCTCACCACGATGGGACTGGGGCTCGCCTCGACCCTCGACCCGCCGGAGCGGGCGCCGCAGCGGTTCGCCGCGTCACCGGTCGTGGTGATGGGCCGCGACAGCCTCACCGTGACGGTGCGGCGCGGACCGGAGACCGCCGAGGTGTCGAAGAAGCTCGACCGTCCACAGCCTGTGGACGCCGCAGTGCTGCGGGACCTGCGCAGGCTCGGACCGGTGGTGGTCCGGGGCGGGCCCGACGCCGTCGGCGTCGACGCGCCCGTGGAGGCCGTACGGGAGGCCGTGGGCGGGCGGGCGCAGGTGCTCACCGGCGACGACCGCCGACGGGCCGACCCCGGCGCGGACCGCGACGCGCAGGCGCTCGTCTCGGTCAACGCGCTGCTCGGGACCGCCGGCGGCGTGGCCGCGTTCGTCTCCGTCTTCGTCGTCGCCTCGACGTTCGCGTTCGCGGTCGCGCTGCGCCGCAGGGAGTTCGGGCTGCTGCGGACGGCCGGTGCGACGCCCGGCCAGGTCCGGCGGCTGCTGCTGACCGAGTCGCTGGTCGTCGGCGTCCTCGCCTCGGCCGCGGGCTGCGCGATCGGCGCCTGGGGCGCGCCCCCGCTGGCGCGGCTGCTCGTCGACGGTCAGGCGGCCCCGGAGTGGTTCGCCATCAGGTCCGGTGTGCACTGGCCGTTCCACGCCGCCTTCTGGACCGGTCAGGCCGTCTCCCTCGCCGGGGTGTGGGCGGCCTCGCGGCGGGCGGGACGCGTCGCACCGGCCGAGGCGCTGCGCGAGGCCGACGTCGACACGGGGGTGCTGGGGCGCGGGCGGCTGGTCACCGGCCTCCTCCTGGCCGCGGCCGGTACCGGGCTGCTGCTGTGGGGTCTGGCGACGGACCCGGCCGACCTGCTGAAACGCAAGACGTACACGACCCGGCCGATGGTCCTGATCACCGCCGTGGCGCTCCTCGCCCCGCTGCTCGTACGCCGCGCGGCCCGGCTGCTGCCGGTGCCGGGCGGTGCGGCGGGGCTGCTCGTGCGGGAGAACACGGCCGCCTCCGTGCGCCGGACCTGCGCCGTCGCGGCGCCCGTGCTGGTCACCGTCGCGCTCGCCGGGTCGCTGCTCGGTTCGGCGGAGACGGTGACCGCGTCGCGGGCGGCCGAGGCACGCGCCGGGACCGCCGCCCACCTGGTCGTCACGGGCGAGGAGGTGACCGTGCCCGCGCCGCGGGACGGGATGACGCTCTCGGCGACCGCGGCCACCTCCGTCTTCGTCCGCGAGGAGGGCACCGCGCTGGTGAGGTCCGCGGCGCGGGCGGTGGCCGACCATGCGGCGTTCGCGGCTCTGGCGAGACCGGCGGTCGTGGCGGGCGATGTGCGCGACCTCGACGACCGGTCGATCGTCGTCAGCGAGGAGTGGGAGCGGCACACCGTCGGCGAGAGCGTCGACGTGTGGCTCGGCGACGGGCGGCCCGCCCGGCTGCGGATCGCCGCCGTGCTCGCGGTCGGGGCGGGCGGCGACACGACGTACGTGACCGCCGCGAACGCACCGGGGGCGGCCGTCGACCGCATCGACGTACGGCTCGGGTCCGGCGTGCGGCCCGCGGCCGCGGCGGCGGAACTGCGGCGCGCCACCGGCGGTTCGGTCCGCGACCGGGACGCCTGGGCGGCGGCGGCCCATCCGCGCACGAACCCGCAGACCCGGACGGGCCTGCTCGTCGTCCTCGGCATCGCCCTCGTCTACACGGCGATCGCGCTCGCGGGCACGCTGCTCATGGCCACGTCCGCCCGGACCGGCGAACTGGCCTCGCTGCGCATGGCGGGCGCGACCCGCACCCAGGTGCTGCGCGTCGTCGCGGGCGAGGCGCTGCTCTCGGTCGCCGTCGGCGCGGTGCTGGGAGCGGCGGTCACCGCCGTCAACCTCGCCGGTCTCGCAGGGGCGTTGCGGGCGCTGTCGGCGCCGGTGGCGGTCACGGTGCCGTGGGGGACGGCCGGGCTCGCGCTCGGTGCGTGCGCAGTGGTCGCGGTGCTCTCGGCGGTGGCCGGCTGCCCGCGGGCGGTCCGGCGGTGAGCCGGCCGGACGCGCCTACGGGGCGATGTTCTGCTCGGCATCGGCGTCAGCCCGTGCGCAGGCTCTTCCTGGCCAGCTCGTACGCGGGAAGCATCTCCTCGTGCTCCTGGGTGTCGAGTCCGCCGAGGTCCACGACCACGACGCCCTCGGGCGTCGCCACGGCGAAGGCGCGCTCCTTCTTCGGCTCGTCGAGGAGGTCGTCGGTGTTGACGTACGTGACCTCGACGGCGTCCCGCTCGCCCGCCTTCGTGGCGGTGTACGTCTCCTTCTCGCGGCTCTTCGCCGCGTCCGCGACGAACGCCCGCAGCGCCTCACGGGCGTCGTCGCCCGCCTTGCCGCCCGCCCAGACGCGGAGGAAGCCGATGTTCCCGGCGGGCTTCGCGTCGATCTCGCAGACGAGCGTGACGGGACCCTGCCGCAGGAGAGCGCCGAATTCGTCGTCCGCGCCGCCGCTCTCGACCGCTTCGGGCTTCCAGTCGGCCGCGACGTCGAAGGTGACCGGCATCGGGCACGGCGAGCCGGGGCCGCCGATCGTGGCCCCCTTCTTCGCGGAGCCCGCCGCGGCGGGCGTCGCCGTGGCGTCCGCCGTGCTCTTGGCCCCTGCCTCGGCGTCCGCCGCCTGCTCCGACGAGCAGCCGGTCACCGCGCCCAGCGCCAGGACCGCCGTCGCCGCCTTGAGGGCCGCGCCGCGCGCACGCCCCTGCCTCACTTCTCGCACCGGAGGATCCCCACCCTGTGAATGTGCTCGCGGCCATGACCGTCCGCGTAGTAAGGACCAATCGTACGGAGGCGACGACCGGAGCCGAGGGGCGGACCGCGCATGGGCGTGAACAAGGACCGGATGCTGGCCGGCGAGTGGTATCTGCCCGACGATCCCGAGCTGACCGAGGACACGGGGCGGCGCTTCGCGCTGTGTGCCGCGTACAACGCGGGCGGCGGCGCTGCGCCCGCGGACCGGGAGCGGATCCTCGCCGAACTGCTCGGCGGCCTGGGCCGGGAGGTGCGCATCCGGCCGCCGTTCCAGTGCGACTACGGCTACAACATCCGCATCGGCGACCGGACGTTCGTCAACTTCAACGCGGTCTTCCTGGACGCCGCCCCCATCACGATCGGCGCCGACGTGCAGATCGGTCCGAACGTCCAGCTCCTCACGCCCGCCCACGAGCTGGACACCGAACGCCGCCGCGCCGGCTGGGAGCGGGCGGACCCGGTGACCGTGGGCGACAACGTGTGGCTGGGCGGCGGCGTGATCGTGTGCCCGGGGGTGACGATCGGCGAGAACACCGTGGTCGGCGCCGGGGCCGTCGTCACCAGGGACCTGCCGGCCGGGGTGCTCGCGGTCGGCAGCCCGGCCCGCGTCGTCCGCCGTCTCACCGGCTGACGGCGGCGGCACGGCGCATTGTCCGCCCCTGCTGCCACACTCGAACCCGTGAGCGAGCGGTGGGCCGTGGCGGCGGACGGGGACGGGGCACGGCTCGTCCCCCTCGGCCCCGACGGCCTGCCCGCGGGGCCGGTCGTCACCGAGCCCGACCTCGTCGAGGCGGTCCGCTCCCGGCCCGCCGTGGGCCGGTGGGTGTGGCGGTCCACGGCGGAGATCTATCCCCGCCTGCTCGCGGCGGGCGTCAGGGTCGAGCGGTGCTACGACATCGAGGACGCGGAGCTGCTGCTGCTCGGCCACGCGGGGCGGCTGGGCGAGCCGCGCTCGGCGGCGGCCGCGTGGGCGCGCCTGCGGAACGCGCCCGTGCCTCCCGATCCCCCGGCGCGCGCGGCCGTCCCGGGCTCCCAGGCCCCGCTGTTCGAGCCGCAGCCGGCGCCCCTGCCGCTGGAGGCGCTGCTGGAGGTCTACGCCGGCCAGCAGAGACGGCACGACGCCGCCGAACACCCGGGGCGGATGCGGCTGCTGACGGCCGCCGAGTCGGCGGGGATGCTGGTGGCCGCCGAGATGCACCGGGCGGGCCTGCCGTGGCGGGCCGACGTGCACCGCGAGGTCCTGCACGAACTGCTCGGCGAGCGGTACGCGGGCGGCGGCGAGCCGCGCCGCCTCGCGGAGCTGGCGGACGAGGTCTCGGCGGCGTTCGGACGGCGGGTGAGGCCGGATCTGCCGGCGGACGTGGTGAAGGCGTTCGCGGGGGCCGGGATCAAAGTGAGGTCGACCCGCCGCTGGGAGCTGGCGGAGATCGACCATCCGGCGGTCGATCCGCTGATCCGGTACAAGAAGCTGTACCGCATCTGGACCGCGCACGGCTGGAGCTGGCTCCAGGACTGGGTGCGCGACGGGCGGTTCCGGCCGGAGTACCAGCCCGGCGGCACCGTGTCGGGGCGGTGGACGACCAACGGCGGCGGGGCGCTGCAGATCCCCAAGGTGATCCGGCGGGCGGTGGTCGCGGACGAGGGCTGGCGGCTGGTGGTGGCCGACGCGGACCAGATGGAGCCGCGGGTGCTGGCCGCGATCTCCCGTGACCAGGGGCTGATGGAGGTCGCCGGTCACGACGGCGACCTGTACACCGCGCTGTCCGACCGCGGGTTCTCCGGCGACCGCGCGCACGCGAAGCTCGCGCTGCTCGGCGCGATCTACGGGCAGACGTCGGGCGACGGCCTGAAGAACCTGGCGGCCCTGCGGCGCCGGTTCCCGCGAGCCGTGGCGTACGTGGACGAGGCGGCGAAGGCGGGCGAGGAGGGCCGCCGCGTCCGCACCTGGCTCGGCCGGACGAGCCCGGGGGCGGAGGAGGCGGGGGCGGAGGAGGCGGGCATCCCCCAGGAGGACGACGAGGACCGCGGCCGCTTCTCCTCCTCGGACGCCCGCGCGAGGGGCCGCTTCACGAGGAACTTCGTGGTGCAGGGCAGCGCCGCGGACTGGGCCCTGCTGATGCTGGCGGCGCTGCGGCGGTCGACGGCGGGGATGCGGGCGGAGCTGGTGTTCTTCCAGCACGACGAGGTGATCGTGCACTGCCCGCTGGAGGAGACGGAAGCGGTGACCCGCGCGATCCGCGAGGCGGGCACCCTCGCGGGCCGCCTCGCCTTCGGCGACACCCCGGTGCGGTTCCCGTTCACGGTGGCGGTGGTGGAGCGCTACGCGGACGCGAAGTAGTTCGCGCTGCGCCGGCGGACCGGGCCGATCCAGCCCCGCCGGACCGCTGCGCCGGCGGACCGGGCCGATCCAGGGGCGTGCCGTGCCACCGGGGGGCGGCAGGGCCCGATGCCTCGACCGGGTCGCCCGGGCTCTGCCGGACCCCGCGCCTCAAACGCCGGCGAGGCCGGCGGTCATGCCGGACGGGCTGAAAAGGCGTCACGGCACGAGCAGCACCTTGCCCGTCGTGCGCCGCCCGCGCAGGTCCTCGAAGGCGCGGCGCGCCTCGCCGAGCGCGTACGGCGGCGACGTCACCGGTCTCAGGCGTCCCTCCGACACCAGGCGCAGCATCTCCGCCAGCGGGCCCGACACCGCCCCCGGCCGCGCCAGCGTCGGGCGGAGCCAGAAGCCGACCACGGCCGCGTTCAGCCGCAGCAGACGCGCCGGGTCCAGGGGCGGCAGCCCCTCCCCCCGCGCGTCCCCGTACGTCACCAGGCGGCCGAAGTCCGCGAGGGACGACAGCGCCTGCGCGAACAGCTCCCCGCCCGTCGCGTCCAGGATCACGTCCGCGCGCTCCGCGAGCGGGTACTCCGCCACCGCGTCCGCCCCCAGTTTCAGGGCGAGTTCGCGCTTCTCGGGTGTCGACGCCTGGGCCAGGACCCGGCCGGCGCCGAAGATCCCGGCGAGTTGTACGGCGAGACTGCCCACACCCCCGCCCGCCGCGTGCACGACCACCGTCTCCCCCTGCTGGAGGCGAGCCGCCGATGTCAGCAGGTGCCACGCGGTCAGGCCCTGCATCAACAGGGCCAGCGCCTGTCCGGCGTCGAGTTCGTCCGGTATCGCGATGACGGCCGGCTCCTTGGCGACGGCCAGCTCGGCGTACCCGTTCGCCACCCGGGCGAGCACCCGGCGGCCGTCCTCGGTGCGGCCGACGACCTCGCTGCCCGGGATGCGCGGCAGCGATTCCGCTACGGCGTAGGAGCCGTCGACGACAAGGGTGTCGGCGTAGTTCACGCCGGCCGCCTCCACCGTGAGCAACAGCTCGCCCGGTCCCGGTACGGGATCGGGCACCTCGACGGTCTCCAGCACCTCGGGACCGCCGAATCGACTGAACTGGATCGCACGCACTCTCGATTCCCACCCTTCTGTCCGGTGTGCCCGCCCACCGAGGGAGCGCGGGCTCGAATAAACAACCGACTAAACGGTTTCTTTCTTCATGTACGCCTGTGGAGATGACAATGTCTGGGCCTCGAGACGGCTCCCACCTCCCGATTCGGGGTAGTTTCAGCGGCCAATGAGAGCGAAATCCAGTCGGACCACGCACGCCAAGGGCCAGTAAAGAAACCGCATGGTAGGTTTCTGTGGTGGGAGATGTCCCTCGTATTGCTGATCGCGAGGAAGGGGTGGCGGCGGTGGCCAAGCAGGAGCGGGCGGAACAGACCCGGCGGTCCTTGATCCGCGCGGCGGCCCTGACCTTCGACGACGTCGGCTACGAGCGCTCCTCCCTCACCCGGATCAGCGAGGCCGCCGGTGTGTCCAAGGGCGCGCTGTCGTTCCACTTCGCCTCCAAGGACGAACTCGCGGACGCCGTCCAGGAGTCCGCCCACCTCGCCGCCCGGACCGTCGTCGACGACGTCCGCCGCCGCCCCGGCCCGGCATTGCAGTCCGTCATCGACATCACGCACGAGCTCGCCGCCCTGCTGGAGAGGGACCCCGTCGCGCGGGCGGGTGCCCGGCTGGCCCGGGAGCGTCCCGCGAGCACCGAGCTCCCGCACCACTGGAACGCGGCCTGGGCGGAGGCCGTACGCCGGCTGCTGCGCCACGCCCGGACCGACGGGTCCCTGATCCCTGATGCGAACGTCCACACGGTCGCCGTACTCGTGGCGTACCTGATGTCAGGTCTGGAGACGACCGTGCGCGACCACGGCGTCCTGGCCGAACTGGTACCGCCGCAGGGCGCCGATGATCCCCCCGAGCCGCCCCGCGCGTGGCTCAGCCGGATCTGGGAGCTCGTGCTGCCGGAGGTCGCCGCCGCCGGGCACCTGCCGGTGCTGATGGCGGACGGCACCCGTACCAGGGACGGCCGGGACACCGCCCTGTGCCCGCTGGGACCGCACGCGGCGGAGCCCTGAAAGCCCGCGGCCACCGCATCCCGCCCCCTGCCCCGTCAGGCCGTGACAGGGGCCTGACGGACCCGCGTCAGAGCCGTGAGCCGCCCGTGGCGTCGATGTACTGCCCGGTGACCCAGCGGGACTCCTCGGACGCCAGGAAGCCCACGACGTCCGCGATGTCGGCCGGCTGCCCGATGCGGCCGAAGGCGGAGAAGCTCTCCAGGAAGGCGGCGCCCTCCGGGGTCGAGCGCAGTGGCGCGTTCATGTCCGTCTCGACGAAGCCCGGCGCGACCGTGTTCACGGTGATCCCGCGTCCGGCGAGTTCCTTGGCCAGGGCCAGGGTGAAGGTGTCCACGGCGCCCTTGGTCATCGAGTACGCGATGGCCTCGGGGAACGCCATCCGGGTCACGCCCGAGGAGATGTTGACCACGCGCCCGCCGTCGCGCAGCAGCCCGAGACCCCGCTGGACCAGGAAGAACGGCGCCTTGACGTTCACCGCGAACAGCAGGTCGAAGTCGGCCTCGGTCACCTCGTCGATCCGGGCCGTCGGCCCGAGCGCGGCGTTGTTGACCAGCACGTCGAGCCCCGGCTCGGCTCCCTGGGCCGCCAGGCCCTCGCCGAACCCCTCGTAGAGCGCGGCCACACCGTCGCCGGCGGCCAGATCGGCGCGCACGGCGAAGGCTTGCCCGCCCTCCGCGATGATCGACTCGACCGTCTCCTTCGCGGCCGCGTCGTTGCTCCCGTAGTGGACCGCGACGAGGAATCCGTCCCTCGCCAGCCGCTGCGCTATGCCGCGGCCGATCCCCCTGCTCGCTCCCGTGACCAGCGCTGTCCTTGCACCCGAAGCAGTCATGCGACCGCCCCTCCCCTTCGAAGTGATCGATTTCGCGCGTGATGTTGTGGCGGCCTTCCGGCCGGCGTGAGCCCGCCGCAAGGCCTGGCTGCAGTGCCTAGGCGCCCGCCGAAGCACCCGCCGTGAGTGCCGCACCCTCGCCGTCCCCCTCGGCCGGTCCGTCCTCCTCGGTGGCCTGGGCGGACACCCTGGCGCCGCGGTCGGGACCGGTGTCCAGCCGGCCGAGGATCCCGGGGACGGCGATGGCGGGCAGCATGTGGTCGTACATCAGGCCCACCTGGCGCTCCAGACACGAGATGTCCGACGACGCCTGCGAGGTGAGCGACAGGCCGGTGAAGGCGCCGACGAGGATCCCGGCCGTCTCCTCGGGCAGCACGTGCGGGAGCAGTTCGCCCTGCGCCTTGGCCTGGCCGAGCAGGCTCGCGATCAGTTCGGTCCACTCGCTGTACGGGGCGCCGAAGAGGTCCCGCGAGCTCTGGTCGGCGGCGAGGCGTGCGGCCGCGCGCAGGACGACCTCGCGGGGCAGCCGGTAGGCCAGCACCATGCTGACGTCCACGACTTCCTGGAGCTTGGACGGCTGCTCGGGGACGCCCTCGGTGGTCACCGCGTAGGCGAGGACCCCTCTGGCCAGGTCTTCCTTGGACGAGAAGTGGAAGTACAGCGCGCCTTTCGTCACATCGGCGCGGGCCAGGATGTCCGCGATGGTCGCGGCCTCGTAGCCCCGCTCCGCGAAGACGGTGGCGGCTGCCTCAAGGATGGTCGCGCGAGTCCTGGTCGCGCGTTCCTGACGTGCCATCAGGCCTCCTCTCACTCCCCGTTCGCTTTCAAGTTCTTCTTGAGTTTGCCGCGGATCGATTGACAAAACAAACCGGGCAGTCCGTATCTTAGCAGGGGAACGGACGGCCGTTCCCACGTAGAAGGTCTACGAGCCTGGGGGGTTCTATGTCTCAGTTGTCCATCCATGCCCGAAAAAGGACCACGCGCAAGATCCGCCGGTCGGTTTCGTCGCCGACCTCCGCGGTGGTCTCCACGGTCGGCACCCGGCCGAGCGGACCGATCACTCCGAAGTTCGTGCACCGCGTCGCCGAGGACGACATCCTGATCACCTCGTGGACGCGACTGGGCGAGGACCGATTCCACCTCTCCGCCGACTGGACGGTGGCCCACGGGTTCTTCACCCCCGCACCGAGGGCACGGCACAACGAAATGCTCGTGGTGCAGACCATCCGTCAGGCGGGTCTGCTGCTGGCGCACGCGGGGTTCGAGACCCCCACCGCCGACCAGTACCTCATGAACAAGCTCCAGTATTCCTCGGATCCGGACTACCCCACGGTGGACCGGACCATGGATGCCATCGAGATCGACGTCCGGTGCGTCCCGTCCGGACGCCGCAGCCTGGACATGCACTTCGTGTTCTCGCACGAGGGCACGATCTTCGTGACCTGCAGCGCCGCGTTCAGCTGGGTGCCGGCGAACGTGTACGGACGGCTGCGTGGAGCGTACGCCTCCGCCCGGCCGGCCGGTGCCCCGGCCCCCGTCGCTCCGGCCCTCGTGGGCCGGCGCGCCGAGGACGAGGTGACGCTCGCCCCCACCGACAGGACCAGCCGGTGGGAACTGCGCGGCGACACCGGACATCTGGCCCTGCTGGACCACCCGGTCGACCACGTGCCGGGCCTGGTTCTGGTCGAGGCCGCCCACCAGGCGGCGTTCGCCCACGCGGGGCCCGACGGCTTCGTGCCGACGTCGACCTCCATCGTGCCCACGAAGTACGTGGAGTTCGACACCCCCTGCTGGATCGAGGCGCGCGACGTCCAGAGCGCGCTCCCCGGCAGCAGGGCGATCGAGGTGACCGGGATCCAGCACGGTGAACTCACCTTCCGCTGTGTCCTCACGTCCTGCGTCAAGTGGCCTCCCGCCGTGGGCGAGTGGTAGGAGCGCACGACCTGTCGGTCAGGTGTGTGACCGACGACAAGGAGGAGGCCCTGTCCGGGGTATGGACAGGGCCTCCGGCCTGGGGGGGTGCCCCTCAGCCGCGGATGACGGTCTTGGTGCGCATCAGGAACTCGCCCAGGTAGCCGTCGTGCGGCACGCTGCGGTCCATCCAGTGGGTCGGGTGGTCCCCCAGGTGGACGTTGCAGATGCTCGGGTCCTCCACCAGCGCGTCGATGAGGCCGGCGTGTGCCTCCTCGTCCCCGGTGATCACGCCGAGCACGAGGGTCTCGCGCAGCGACGCGATGCCGTCGGCGGGGCTCCACGGCGCCACCCACACGCAGGGGAAGGGCAGTTCGACACGGTGCTGACCGCCCTCGGTTCCGGTGAGTTCGTGCACGGCGGGCCGCAGCACCGCACTGCCGTCCGGCAGTTCCTCGACGACACCGTCCCCGCCGAGGTGCGCGGTGGTCCCGGCGGCCTGGGCCAGCAGGTAGCGCTCGAGGTTCCGCGCGGTCTCGGCCGGCTGCACGGGCAGGACGGCCTTCTCGTCCTCGGGCGGCAGCGACGGCAGCGCGGCCAGCCGCTCGGCGATCGCCGCGGCCAGCGGTGCCGGGTCGCCCTCGACGAACACGGCGGTCGTGTTGACGCACTTGACGCCGCCGTGGTGGGCCACCGAGTCCACGATCGTGTCCAGATGCTCGCGCCAGTCGGCGTCCGCGGTGACGAGGATCTTGGAACGTCCGGGGCCCTGGGCGAGCACCGTCGTGTCGGCCGCGTACTTCTGGACCACGTCGTCGCCGCCGTAGCTGATGCTCAGGTCGGCCCCGGCCATGACCTCGTCCGCGACCGAGTGGTCCGTGGGCAGCAGGACGACCTGGTCGTCGCCGAAGCCCGCGGCCCGCAGCGCGGTCACCAGCCGGTGGGGGGTGAACGGCTCACGGCGCGAGGGCCGTACGGCGACCCGGTAACCGAGGGCCAGTGCCTCCAGCCACAGGGCGTGCGGGGCCGGGTGGTTGCCCGCCGCGTTGACGGCGAGGACCTCGCCGCGCCGCGTCCACACCGCGCGGCCGATGCGGGTCAGCGGGTGTCGCCAGTCGGAGACGGCGCCCGTGGGGCGCGCGTTGTACGACGGGGTCAGCACGCGCTCGGCGGAGTCGGCGATCTCGTCGGCCGCCGACCGCACGGCCTGCAGGGGCACACCGCAGATCCGCGAGACGGTCCGCTCGTACTCCTCGTACGACAGGCCGCCGACCTCCTGCTCGCGGAAGACGCGGCCCGCGCGGGAGAGGGCGGCGAGCCGCTGCTCCTGCGGCAGCGGACGCGCCTTGCGCAGCGCGACCATGGCGCGGCCGACGAACAGCGCGGGGACGAGGCTCAGTTCGGCGGTGGGGGCGCCGGCCACGTCGGGGATGGTGAGCCGCTTGCGGGACCGGTAGGGCCCGTTCGGGCCGAGCGCGTCGAGGGCGACCGGTTCGGCGGTCATCAGTAAACCCCCTCGATGACCTTCTCGTCGTCGAACTCGCGCACCGGTGCGATGTCCGCGACCGAGTCGCCGACCTGCCCCTCCAGCGGGCGGATACGGGTGGCGAAGTCCCGCTCCAGGTTGTTCGGCAGGAACAGGCTCTTGCCGACGTAGTTCATGACGACCCGGCCGCGCTCGCCGTACTCGACGGGCTTGCGGGCCTCCAGGTCGATCACGTTGTAGGTCATGTACGGCGAGAACGGGTCGTAGACGCAGGGCTCGTCGTCGCTCAGACCGGGGCGCTCGCTGACGTGGCCGAGGGTCATCGTGTTGCCGAAGCCGCTGTAGAGGGCGATGCCCGGGTACAGCTCGGTGCGGTACAGATGACGGGTGTCGGGGTCGAGCTGGGTGCCGACCCACATGATCGCCTTGACCTTCTTGCGGACCAGCTCGACGAGGTCGTCGCGCCGGCTCAGCCGCTCCAGCACCGGCGGCGTCAGCATCAGGACGCCGATGTCCTGGGAGGCCAGCGCGTGGGAGAGCTGGTCGACCAGGTGGTCGGTGTAGAGGTCGGCCTCGGTCTCGGCGCCACGGGCGATGATCTTCTTCACCCAGCGCGGGTCCACGTCGATCGTGAACGACAGGCCGCCGCGGGCCGCCACCAGCTGCTGGAAGGTCGCGCCGACCATGTGCGGGCCGGACGGGATCGACAGCAGCCAGTTCACATCGCGCGGCACGCCGTGGGCGTCGAGCTGCGCGTTGCTGTGCGCGATCAGCATCTCCAGCCACTCCTGGAGCATGACCACGCGCTTCGGCGCGCCCGTCGTGCCGCCGCTGTCGAAGACACCGACGACCTTCGGGCGGGGGCCGTAGCCCCGGGGGATCAGGTCCTCCGCGCGGACGTCGCGCAGCGAGTTCGCCACGTTGGGGAACAGCTTGAGGTCGTCGAACCCGCGCACATCGGCTATGGGGTCGAACTCCAGCTTCTGCGCCTGTGCCAGCCAGAACGGCGAACCGGTCTCCGGCGAGAAGTGCCAGCGGAGCGCCGCGCGGAGGAATTCGTCCGGGTCCGGCGTGACACCGTACGGCAGCTCGAGAATGGGATCGATGGCGGACACCGATGTGCTCCCTTCGGGAAACAACAAGAGAAAGAAGAAGTCAGCTTGTCCACATCATTCAAATGCCCGCGCATCGACCCCGCAAAGGCAGCCGTTTTACTCTGTCATGTGACCGGCGAATTGAATTGACGGAGCGTCATCGGTCCTGCGCCGAAAGGGAAACGGAATCGAGGACACCGTCCGCCCAGTCCGCGGTGTAGGCACGGAAGTCCGGGAAGCCGCCCTGCTGCGGGTCTGCCGTCCAGCGGAAGTCGGCGCCGGGGTTGTGCACGTCGACGCCGGCCGCCGTGAACAGGTGCGGGCTGCCCTGCACCCGCGGACCGCGCGCCACCGCCCAGTCGCGGTACACGGCGGCACGCCCCTCGCCCCGCTCGACGGCCGAGGCGAGGGCCTTCTCGTCGACGAGGGGGCATGCGGCGGCGACGGCGAGTATCTCGGCCGTGAGGCTGATGCAGCGGCCCTCGCCGTAGAAGGCGTGCCGCAGCGCGGTGTCGAGCTGGTCGGACGCGCGCAGGCCGCCGACGGCCGGGTCCTTGGCCGCCTGGACGGCCTCCATCGCCGGCAGGGTCGTCACCGGGTAGGTGTACTCGGGGGAGGTCCACAGGCGCCAGCCCAGCGCGGGCACCTTGGCCCCGATCGCGACCACCTCGGCGTCGATGATCGGCTTCGGCGTCGACTGGCTGTTGAACAGCTCCAGCGGGAACACCCGGTGGTCCACGACGAGTTCGGCGCCGCGCCGCTCGGCGGCCGCGTGCAGCGTATGCAGGGCCAGTGTGGCCCAGGGGCAGCCGATGTCCGACCACACGGTCACGGTGCGGGCGTCGGAGGAGAAGAGCGAGTCGTCCGCCGTCACGGGCAGGGTCCGAGCGTCGGCCAAGGGGTTCATCAGGGGTCCTCTTTCCTGGAGTCCGGGCCGTGCCCAGAGGCCGGGGAGAACCACCGCCGCCGGCCGTGGCGCGGCACCGTCAGTGTGACGGGCGGCACGCCGCGGTGCGCAGCGCGCGCGGGGGACTTCGTCACTTCCCCGCGGTGAACAGGCAAGAGGGGCCCGCCGGTTGTCCGGCGGGCCCCTCTCACGTGCGGACGTCGCGGCTCACCGCGCGGCACGCTCCTGGTCCCGGCGGGCGACGCGCTCCGCGTGCGTCGGCCCGGCCGGCACATCGGCGGCGCGGCCCGACGCGAACTCCTTGCGGAGCACCGGGAGGACCTCCTCGCCGAACAGGTCGAGCTGCTCCAGCGCGGTCTTCAGCGGAATCGAGTGCGCGTCGACGATGAACAACTGCCGCTGGTAGTCGCCGAACGTCTCCCGGAATCCCAGCGTCTTGTCGATGACCTCCTGCGGGGAGCCGACGCTCAGCGGTGTCTGCTCCATGAAATCTTCCAGACGGGCGCCGCCGTACAGCGGGGCGTTGTCGAAGTAGGGACGGAATTCCCGGACCGCGTCCTGGGAATTCCTCCGCAGGAAGAACTGGCCGCCCAGCCCGACGATCGCCTGCTCGGGCGCGCCGTGTCCGTGGTGCGCGTAACGCTCCCGGTACAGGTTGACCAGCCGGACGAAATGGTCCTTCGGCCAGAAGATGTGGTTCGCGAAGAAGCCGTCGCCGTAGTACGCGGCCTGCTCGGCGATCTCCGGGGAGCGGATGGAGCCGTGCCAGACGAACGGCGGCACCCCGTCCAGCGGCCGGGGCGTCGCCGTGAAGCTCTGCAGCGGCGTACGGAACCGGCCCTCCCAGTCCACCGTCTCCTCGCGCCACAGCCGGTGCAGCAGCGCGTAGTTCTCGACGGCGAGCGGGATGCCCTGCCGGATGTCCTTGCCGAACCAGGGGTACACGGGAGCCGTGTTGCCCCGGCCCATCATCAGGTCGACCCGGCCGTCCGCGAGGTGCTGGAGCATCGCGTAGTCCTCGGCGATCTTCACCGGGTCGTTGGTGGTGATCAGCGTGGTGGCCGTGGACAGGATGATCCGCTGCGTCCGCGCGGCGATGTGGCCGAGCAGCGTCGTCGGGGACGACGGCACGAACGGCGGGTTGTGGTGCTCGCCGGTGGCGAACACGTCCAGGCCGATCTCCTCCGCCTTCTCGGCGAGCGCGACCATCGCCTTGATGCGCTCGTGCTCGCCGGGCGTGCGGCCGGTGTGCGGGTCCCTGCCCACGTCCCCGATGCTGAATATGCCGAACTGCATGCTGTCCATCCCATCTCCGCCCGGACTCACTGAGAGATGCCGCCGGTCCCGGCGGCCGCTTCCTCCGGCTTCCCGGACCGGGCCGGGCCCGCATGCGCCCGTCCGCCGGCCCGTGCGGTGGCCGGCCTGCCGGTCCGGGTACCCGCGGGAGGAAGGGCTCGCCGCCCTTCCTCCGCCGTCTGCCTCACGGCGCCCAGTGTTCCCGCGCGGGTCCCCGCACCGAACCGCGGCGCTGCTACTCCGTCAGGTCGGTTACATATCCGGCCTGTTGCCCTACGTCAGCGGACCGCGAGCGCGTCGAGGTACGAGCCGACGTTGCGGCGGGTCTCGGTGACGCTGTCGCCGCCGAACTTCTCGACGACGGCGTCCGCCAGCACCAGCGCGACCATCGCCTCGGCGACGATCCCGGCCGCGGGCACCGCGCACACGTCGGAGCGCTGGTGGTGCGCCTGCGCCGGCTCACCGGTGCGGACGTCGAACGTGGCGAGCGCACGCGGCACGGTCGCGATCGGCTTCATCGCCGCCCGTACCCGCAGCACCTCGCCCGTCGACATGCCGCCCTCGGTGCCGCCCGAACGGCCCGACGTGCGCCGAACGCCCTGCTCCGTGGCCACGATCTCGTCGTGCGCCTTGGAGCCGGGCACCCGGGCCAGCTCGAACCCGTCGCCCACCTCGACGCCCTTGATCGCCTGGACGCCCATCAGCGCGGCGGCCAGCCGTGCGTCCAGGCGCCGGTCCCAGTGGACATGGCTGCCCAGGCCGACCGGCACCCCGTACGCCAGCACCTCCACGACGCCGCCGAGCGTGTCGCCGTCCTTGTGGGCCTGGTCGATCTCGGCGACCATCGCCCGGCTCCCGGCCGCGTCCAGGCAGCGCACCGGGTCGGCGTCCAGCCGCTCCACGTCCCCGGGGACCGGCAGCAGCCCGGACGGGGTCCGCGCCGCTCCCAGCTCGACGACATGGGACAGGATCTCGATCCCGGCCGTCTCGGCGAGGAACGCGCGGGCGACCGCGCCGAGCGCGACGCGCGCCGCGGTCTCCCGGGCACTCGCCCGCTCCAGCACCGGGCGGGCGTCGTCGAAGCCGTACTTCTGCATGCCGGCCAGATCGGCGTGACCGGGCCGCGGCCGGGTCAGCGGAGCGTTGCGGGCCATACCCGCCAGGATCTCCGGATCGACCGGGTCCGCCGACATCACCTGTTCCCACTTGGGCCACTCGGTGTTGCCGACCATGACGGCGACGGGCCCGCCCTGGGTCAGGCCGTGCCGGACGCCTCCGAGGAAGGACACCTCGTCCCGCTCGAACTTCATCCGCGCGCCGCGTCCGTACCCGAGGCGCCGCCGCGCCAGGGCGTCCGCCACCACGTCCGTGGTGACCGGCACACCGGCGGGCAGCCCCTCCAGCGTCGCGACCAGCGCGGGGCCGTGCGACTCACCCGCGGTGAGCCAGCGCAGACCACCCATGATCAGACCAGTCCGGCGGGCACGGGCGGGGCGACGTGGCCGGCGACGCCGACCTTGCTGCCGTGCAGCCAGGCGACCTTGTCGTACATGTCCTCGGCGCTGAGGGAGGCCAGCATCGCGTTGCGCTCCTTGGCCGCCTCGCCCGCCGGGTGGTACAGCTGCCGGCCCATCTCGCGCGCGACGAGCTGGGTCGCGGCCGTGCGCTCGCGGCGCTCGGCGTTGAACTTCTGGAAGTTCACCTCGAACTCGGACTCCTCGGTGCCGATCAGCTCGCCGAGCACGACCGCGTCCTCGACCGCCTGGCAGGCGCCCTGGGCCGCGTACTGGAGCATCGGGTGGGCGGCGTCGCCGACGAGGACGACCCGGCCGTCGGCCCAGGTGTCGACCGGGTCGCGGTCGCACAGGACCCAGCTGCGCCAGTCCTCGCCGAGGTTCAGCAGGCGCCGCGCGGTGTCGCCCAGCTCGGGGAACTCGCCGAGCACATGGTCCTTGGCGACCGGCTCGCCGAGGACGGCCTTCGTGGCGCCGTCGTCGCGGGTGGCGGCCAGGTTGAGGAACTTGCCCTCGCCGATGGGGTAGTGGACGAAGTGCCACTTGGGCCCGGCCCACAGCGTGACGGTGTTCCAGCGCAGCTCCTCGGGGACCTGCTCCATCGGGATCACCGAGCGGTAGATCGTGTGCCCGGACACGCGCGGGAAGCCGTCGCCGACGAGCTTCTTGCGGACGAAGGAGTTGATGCCGTCGGCGCCGATGAGCGCCGCGCCGGTGACCTCCTCGCCGGAGGTGAGACGCACGGTGACCGAGCCGTCGTTCTGCTCGTAGCTCACCACCGACGCCTCGGTGCGCAGCTCGATCGTGTCGACGCCGCGGCACGCCTCCAGCAGCGGCGCGTAGAGGTCGATGCGGTGGACGACGGCGTACGGGTTGCCGAACCGGCGGCGGTAGTCGCCGGTGAGCGGCATGGAGGCGACCTTCTCCCCCGTGGTGCCGTCCATGAAGCGCAGTTCGTCGATGTGCACGGCGCGGGCGCGGACCTCGTCGCCGACGCCGAGCTGGTCGAGGGCCTGGAAGGCGTTCGGGCCGAGCTGGATGCCGGCGCCGATCTCGGTGAAGGTGTCGCGGGCCTCCAGGACGGTGACCCGGTGGCCGCGACGGGAGATGCTCAGGGCCGCCGCCAGACCGCCGATCCCGCCGCCCGCAATGATGATGTCCGACATCTCGCTCTCATTTCTCGCTACGTGTGTCTGCTGGTCGTTGGGCGCTGCTGTGCCGTGCAATGCCGTACGGGCCGTGCCGCGCGCGTGCGTGCCGCGCGCGTGCGTGCCGCGCAATGCTGCTCGGTGCTGCTCGGTGCTGCTCGGTGCTCAGCCGGCCGGCGGGGGAAAGCTCGCCTGCGGTCCGAAGAGCCTCGACAGCTCCTCGTGGAAGCCGGGGAAGGTCTTGGCGACGCAGCCCGGGTCGTCGAGGGTGATGCCCGGGGTGCACAGCCCGAGGACCGAGAAGGCCATGGCGATGCGGTGGTCGCGGTGGCAGGCGATCTCGGTCGGCG
Source organism: Streptomyces sp. NPDC002867 (assembly GCF_053591895.1). Taxonomy (NCBI): domain Bacteria; kingdom Bacillati; phylum Actinomycetota; class Actinomycetes; order Kitasatosporales; family Streptomycetaceae; genus Streptomyces; species Streptomyces sp. NPDC002867. Next base: position 101,711 of record NZ_JBSFUR010000023.1, read on the forward strand.
CCATCCGTCCGGGGTGGACGGTGATCCGGTCCTCGCCCTCCTCGACCCGGACGCCGCCCGCGCGCAGGTTCGCCGCGATCGCGGTGATCCGGTCGGACTCCTTGAACCGCGCGTGGCGGATGCCGTGGACGGTGATCGGACCGTCGGCGAGCGGGGCCACGGCCGCCAGGGTCATGAAGGTGTCCGAGATGTCGCCCATGTCGACGTCGAAGCCGCCGCGCAGCCGTCCGGTGCCGGTGACCGTGGTGGCGTCCCGACCGATCTCGACCTCGGCGCCGGTGCGGGCCAGCACCTCGGCGAAGCGCAGATCGCCCTGCAGGCTGTCCTTGCCCAGGTGGGGCACGGTGACGGACGTACCGGTGACGGCGGCGGCGGCGAAGACGTACGAGGCGGTGGAGGCGTCCGGTTCGATGCGCAGCCCGGTGCCGGTGTAGCCCCCGCGCCCCACCCGCAGCCGGCCCTCGGCGTCGATACCGACCTCGGCCCCGAACCGGCGCATCAGCGCCGTCGTCATGTCGATGTACGGGCGGCTGACCAGCCCGTGCGCGGCGACGGTCAGCGGCTCGCGCATCAGCGGCGCCGACAGCAGCAGGCCCGTGAGGTACTGGCTGCTGACGGAGGAGTCCAGCGCGAGCTCGCCGCCCGCCAGGCCGCGCGCGGTGATGCGCAGCGGCAGCCCGCCGCCGTCGCCCGCCTCCACGCGGGCGCCCAGGTCGACCAGGGCGCGGGTCAGCGGGCCGAGCGGCCGGGCCCGGAGCTGGTCGGAGCCGTCGAAGTGGAACTCGCCCTCGCCCGCCGCCGCAAGGACGGGGAGGAAGCGTGCCGCGGTGCCCGCGTCGGCGCACCACACGGCCGCTCCGGTCCGCGGCGCGCGGCCGAGTCCGGTCACCGTCCAGCGGTCGTCGCGCACGTCGACGTCGACGCCGAGGGCGGTGAGCGCCTCGCGGAAGGCGACCGTGTCGTCGCTGACCAGGGGGGCGGTCAGGACGCTCGTCCCCTGGGCGGCGGCGGCCAGCAGCAGGGCCCGGTTGGTCAGCGACTTGGACCCTGGGATACGGGCCGCGCGGGCACGTATCCCGGACATCAGAGGGTCACCCCGCCGTCCAGCACCAGGTCGTGGCCGACGACGAACTTCGACTCGGGGCTCGCGAGCCACGCCACGGTGTCGGCGATCTCCTCGGTGCGCGCGACCCGGCCGGCCGGGGCCGACGTCTTCACGTGCTCCTCCCACTCGGCACGGCCGTTGGTGGCCTCCACGTCGCCGGGGCTGATGGAGTTGATCCGGATGCCGTCGCCGATGTGTTCCTGCGCGGCGGTGCGGGTGAGCGCGGACAGCGCCGCTTTCGTCGAGGCGTAGGCGCCGAATCCGAGCCGACGGCCGTTCACGCTGACATTCGTGGAGTGATTGACGATCACACCGCCACCGTGTTCCCGCATATGGGCGATCTCGTGCTTCATCAGCAGCCAGACGCCGGTGAGATTGGTGGAAAGGACTTCGCCCCATACGGCTTCGCAGGTTTCCGCGATCATATGGGGGTGGGGGACCCAGCAGGCGTTGTTGAACGCGATGTGCAGTCCGCCGTGGCGTTCCACCGTCGTTTTCACGAGCCGGATGACGTCCAGTGCGTGCGTCACGTCGGCCATGACGGCGTCGGCCTTGCCGCCTTCCTTCTCGATCAGGGTGACGGTGTCCGTCAGGTCCCGGGGTTCCCGCCCGGCGACCACCACGGTGGCGCCCTCCCTGGCGAAGGCCAGCGCGGTCGCTCTGCCGGTGCCGGAGCCGCCTCCGGTGACGAGTGCGACCTTGCCGGTGAATCGTGCTGTCATCAGGATTCTCCTGGTAGCGGGCTGAAGGGGCGATGCTCGGCGGACGGGAAAAAGGTTCCCCGTCGATGGATTACCGCGAGCAATTCATTCCGTTCACAAGAACGCGATGCGAATCACCTCTGGAGTCCCCTTAACTCTGCGCGGTGCCGTGGCCACCGATCAATGTGCGTCCGGCTACTTCGTCAGTTGACGGGATATGCCCGTGGCCATGCGAAAGCCCCGCATTCTCTTTCCCGGGCGGACCGTGGATAGAGAATGCGGGGCTCGGCGCGGGAGCAGCTGCCCGTCGTCAGAACCGGGCGCCGGTGACGCTCAGACGGCGCACGTCCAGCCGCGCCCCCTGCCCCCAGAGCCGGCTGCCGGGCCGGCTGTCCGGGTCGGCGAAGGTCTGCGGCGCCGGCGCGCCCGCATCGGGGTCGTGGTAGGCGGTGGTGTCGGTGAGCTTCACGAGGGCGCCGTCGGCCTGCGGTCCTTCGGCGTCCAGGAGCGTGAACATGCCGAAGCCGGGCGCGAGTTGACGCGGGGTCACGAGCTCTTCGCGGCCGCCCAGGTCGATGACGAGATGGGTGCGGTCCGTGGGGCGGAAGCCGATCCTGTCGACCTTGTGGACCTCGCGGCCGTTCACCGTCCACACCACCGTGCCCGCGGCCCGGTCGTAGGAGATGGCCAGGTCGTCGGCCTGGTCGGGGCTGGAGCGCCGGGCCACCGGGAGGGCGTAGGAGAAGGCCGCGTGGTCGGCGCCCGGGGTGGGCAGCCGCTCGTAGAGCGCGTAGATCCGGCTGTTGGTGACGAAGAAGTCGAAGACCATGTTCGACTCCTGGTCGATCGTGGTCATCGCGCCCGCCGCGAGCCGCAGGTCGGCGCGCGGGTCGGCCACCGCGTCGCCGAACGGATGCCGCTCGGTCCCGAACGTCCGGGCGCTGAGCGAGGAGTGGAACGTGAGCACGGTCCCGGGAGTGGCGTCGAAGCCCAGGACTCCGCTGGAGGCCCGGTGGCTCGCGAGGGCGAACCACTTGATGTGGTCGAGCGCGCCGTCACCGCCGGCGGACTCCTTGCCCGTGGTGTACGCGAAGGCGGGCGCGCCGGTCACGGGGTCGGTCCCCGTGGGCACGACGCGCAGCCCCGCCCGTGAGGTGGAGGTCCTGCCGTCGCCGTGGGGGAACGACCCGAGCGGCGTCACGGACCACTTGGCGTCGTCACCGGTGTGGTCGAATCCGCCGCTGAAGTCGTCCCAGGTCGTACGGGTTCCGGTCTCGGCGCCGACCGGGCCGGCGGGCACGAGGGCCATGGCGAGGGCGACCGTCAGCACGACCGGCAGGTGGAACATGGCGCGTTTCACTGCAGTGGCTCCCTGTGGTGTGTCGGCCGGAGGGCCGGGACCAGCCGGCCCGAATGCCCGGCAAGGACGGGCGGAAGGGCACGGACGAAGGCCCGGACCCCGCCCATCCTCCCGAGCGGTGGTTCGGGCACGAGGCAGGGACTACGGCCGCCTCGCGCACGGCGGCGCGTGTGTGCCCGCGAAGCGGGGCGGCACGGGGCCGAAGGACGGTTCATGCCGAGCCGGGGACCGGCGGAGCCCCTGGGCGTCACAGCGGGCGCGGGGCCGGGGCACGAGCAAACCTCCGGTCGATCGCCCGGCGAAGCCGGAGAAGCCGCTCCGCCCGAAGGACGGCAGGAGCCCCGGGCCCGTGCCCCGGAGACCCGGGGGCACGGAGGCCGGGGCGCGTGGCCCGGAGGCGCGAGGTTCCGGGCCGGGCTCCGGGGGCGGACGCCCGCGCCCCGGAGGGCGTGGGGGCGTGGGGGCGGAGCCCTCGGTGAATCAGGCCGTTGCCTCGAGGCCGCGCTTCAGCGCCGTGCCGATCTCCACCGCGCGACGCGCCTGGAACTCGACCGCCGCCAGGTTCTCCGTCCCGGGGGCCTCGTTGTTGTAGCCCACGTGGCTGGCGCCGTACGGGTTGCCGTTCTTGATGTCGAACTGGATGCCGTCCGCGTAACCGGGCGGAACGATGATCGCGCCCCAGTGGTAGAAGGTGTTGTTCAGCGCCAGGATCGTGCTCTCCTGGCCGCCGTGGGTCTGCGAGGTCGAGGTGAACGAGGAGACGACCTTGTTCACCAGCTTGCCCTTGGCCCAGATGCCGCCCGTGGTGTCGATGAACTGCTTGAGCTGGGCGGCCGGCAGGCCGTAACGGGTCGGCGTGCCGAAGAGGATGATGTCGGCCCACTCGAGGTCGTCCAGGCTCGCCACCGCGATGTCCTTCGTGGCCTCGCGGTGCGCGGACCAGGCCGGGTTGGAGGCGATGGCGGCCTCCGGAGCGAGCTCGGCCACCTGGCGCAGCCGGACCTCGGCGCCCGCCTTCTCCGCCGACTCGGCGGCGGCCAGGGCGAGCTTGTGGACGTTGCCGGTGGACGAGTAGTAAATGACTGCGACATTCGTCACGGTGGTGCGCTCCTTGTCGGAATGCGGGGCATGGACGGTTCGGAACCGCACCTGACCATCCCGCAGGGGTCATTGAGTCCTCAATCGATTCGCGGCGATTTCGTCACGTGTGGCGCCGGGAGTCCACGGCCGCGCAGGCGGACCGACGCTGTCAAGACGGCACACCGGGCCCGGCGCTGTTCATCTGACGAAGTATCGGGTGCTGGATACACGCTCCCGTGTGGCAGGCGTCACCCTGTGTCAGATAACGGAAGCCGGCAATCCGTGCGGTCGCTCCCGCCTCCCGGAAGTGCTCGCACACCCCCGGCCCTCGACCGCCGGGTGGTCCCCCCGCGGCCGTTGACCTTGTGATCGCCCGGATCCGGCGCCCCCACGGCCGCGCCGCCGCCGTCTTCCGTCCGGCCGATCCGACAAGGAGCCACGAGATGAGCAACGCTCGCCTCTCCCCACGGCAACCCTCAGACCCCATGCCCCGCAGCGGAATGCGCGTGGCCGTCCTGGGGTCCCCCGTCGCCCACTCCCTCTCCCCCGTCCTGCACCGCGCCGCCTACGCCGCCCTCGGCCTGACGTGGTCCTACACGGCCATGGAGTGCGACGAACGGCGCCTGCCCGCGCTGCTCGACTCGCTCGACGACTCGTGGGCGGGCCTGTCCCTGACCATGCCGCTGAAGCGTGCGGTGCTGCCGCTCGTCGACGAGGTGACGCCGCTGGCGCTCGACGTCGGCGGCGCGAACACGGTGATCCTGCGCGACGGCCGGCGGTACGGCCACAACACCGACGTTTACGGCATCCTCGCCGCGCTGCGCGAGGAGGGTCTGGGTGGCGGCAGCCGGCCCGACGCCGTGATCCTGGGCGGCGGGGCGACCGCGTGCTCGGCGCTGGCCGCGCTGAAGGAACTCGGACAGACCGACATCCCGGTCGTCGTACGGGAGAGCAGCCGCGGCGGGCAGGTGTGCGCGGCGGCCACACGGCTCGGGGTGGCCGTGCGGTACCACTCGTTCGACGAGCTGGGCGACGCACTGGACGGCGCGCGCCTCGTCCTCTCCACGCTGCCGGCCGGCGCGGCGGATCCGTACGCCGGGGCGATCGCGCGCAGCGGCGCCGACGTCTTCGACGTCGTGTACGCCGACTGGCCGACGCGGCTCGCGAGGGCCGCCCGCTTCGGCGGTGCGCGGGCGGTCGGCGGGCACGCGATGCTGCTGCACCAGGCCGTGCGCCAGGTCGAGTTGATGACCGGCCGCTCGGACGTGCCGGTGGAGGAGATGCGTCGCGCGGTGCGGGCGGAGATCGGCCTCCGGGCCGCCTAGACCACGGACCGCCGCATTCCGCACGGAACCACGGCGCACGGTCGGCTTCGGAAGCGGTGCGGCTTCCGGGCACCGGCGCCTGCTCTCGTGTCACGGAGCACGCCGGGGCCGCAGCGTGGGGAACGCCGCGGGCCGGCACGGGGCCGTCGGCCCCGCTCGCTCAGGCGGAGCGGATCAGACTGCGTGCGGTGCGCTCTTCCCGGACGCGTGCGGCCGAGAGGGCCACGATGGCGTGTGCCACGGAGCTGAGCGTGACATGCCGGTGCCAGCCCCCGAACGTACGGCCCTCGAAGTCCCGTACGCCGACGCGCGTGCTGATCTCGGCGAAGTCGCGCTCGACCCGTTCGGTGAGCCTGCCGAGCCGAAGGAGCACGGCGGGCGGTGCCTCGACCAGGTTGGTCAGCCACAGCTCCCCCGGCTGCCGCTCCCATCCCGACCAGGCGCCCGCCAGTTGCAGCGGCAGCCCGCCGCCCGGAGCGGGCAGGCTGACCCGCGTACCGGTCACGAGCGCCGAGCGGTTGATCGAGCTGTGCGGATCGACCCACCCGACCTGCCGGGACGCCTTCTTCACCCACTCGATCAACTGTTGTGCCTGGAGCCGGCGTTCGCCGTGCCCCGTGGACAGCGTCTCGCTCGGCACCAGCAGCGTCGTGCCGCCGATGCGCAGGACGAACGGGACCCCCTTGCGCGCGAAGTTCCGTGCGAGCAGGGCGGCGTCGTGGTCGCGCGCGTCCATCACCACCGGACGGCAGCGAAGCCCCCAGGCGCGCAGCGGTTCCAGGACGGCGTGCAGGGCGACGGCGCCGGGATCGGCCTCGCCCTCGCCCTCGGGTATCTCGGCGCGCTTGCGCCTCTCCTTGTCCTGCAGCCAGTCCGCTGGAAGGATCAGCCGCCAGTTGATGGGTGCGCTCTGCTCCTCGTTGGCCAGCCAGACGCCGTACGACTTCTGGCTGTTGACGACCCGCCCGAGCTGCGGCACGAAGGACTCCTCCACCCCCACCGTGTGCTCGCCGGTCTTGACCACGTACATCGGCCGGACCACCCAGGCGTGCGGCAGCAGCGTGCGGTCCAGGTGACCGGCCAGTGCTCTGCGCACCGCCAGCCAGTCCCACGAGGACTTGCTGATGAAGTGGTGCAGCCGCTGTTCGGCCGCGCCGCCGCCGATCACCGACGCGATCGACCGCATGGACTTGCGCCCAGGGATCGAGAGCAGTCCGGAGATGTACCACTCACCGCGTTCGCGCTGATCCCGGCGCGGCAGTGACGTGAGCATGCGCTTCGAGAACTCGGTCACGAAGTCGTCGTCGACATCGCCCCAAGCGATGTCCGGTCGTCCTTCCCTGTCCCTGGTCCCTTCCACAGGGCCCCCTTCCCTGGATGCGACCTGGTCCGCCGAAACCGCACAGCTCGCCGCGCGGAGTGCCAGACCTGGCCAACTCGACCACCATACCAAACCACGCAGTCGGTTTTTATTCGAAACAGGCCAACGACACTCCGTCAGGTCAGAGGAGCAAGCCAGTGGCATATGCAGGAGGAGGAAGGTCAATCACAAGGAAGGGGCAGCTGAGAGCCCCGGGAGGACTGCCACCACGGGCACCTCTCGGGGCTCACAAACAAGGGAGATGGTCGGTTTTCTGTCAGCAACTCGTCACCGGAAAGTCGTCGTCGACTGCTTCCGTACCGCGCGTGCTGTGCCCGCGCCGACCGGTGGCCGGCGGGCGGCGGTCCGGGGGACGGCGGTCGGGCGGCCTGCGCACGGCTCAGGAACCGATCCGGCGGTACGCCTCGTCCTGCAGCGCGCCCTCCGGGTCGTGGAGCAGACCCGGCCTGCCGATGGCGTCGAGCACGACCAGCGGCGCCGCGGCGTCCCCGGAGCCGGCCGTCAGGGCCTTCCGCAGCCCGTCCCACGCCTCACGAGGGTGGGACGTGGGCAGCCCGACGGCGGCGAGGATCTCGCGGTGGCGTTCCACGGAATCGTCGTCCAGCCGGTTCGCGAGCCGGGCCAGTTCGGCGGCGAAGACCATGCCGACGGCCAGGGCGTGCCCCGGCGGTACGCGGTAGTGCCCCACGCGCTCGATCGCGCGGCCGAGGGTGTGCCCGTACGCGAGGATCCAGGCCGCCTCGCCGTCCGGCCGGTCGAGGGCGGCGGTCTTCACCCGTACCGCGCGCTCGATCAGACCGGCGGCGTCGCAGCCGGACGGACGGGTGGCCCGCGCCGGATCGGCGGCGATCAGGTCCAGGATCACCGGGTCCCCGACGAAGCCCGCCTTGATCAGCTCGGCGAGCCCGCCGAGATGGCCTCCCTCGGGCACCGTCCCGAGCAGGTCCGGATCGCAGACCACCCCGGCGGGCGGGCGGCACACGCCGACCAGCTCCCGGCCCTCGGGCACGTTGATGCCCGCGGCGCCGCCGACGGCCGCGTCGACCATGCCGAGCAGCGTCGTCGGCACCAGGATCAGCGGCACACCGCGCCGCCAGGTCGCGGCGGCGAAGCCGGCGAGGTCCAGGGTCGCGCCGCCGCCGAAGGCGACCACGGCGTCGGCGCCGGTGATCCCGGCCGCCGCGAACCGGGACCACACACCCGCCAGGACACCGATCTGCTTGGCCGCCTCGCCCTGCGGGATCTGCAGCACGGCGACACGGCGGCCGTCGGCGTCCAGCGCCGCGCGGATCGACCGCACCTGACAGCTGAGGGACTCGTCGTGGACGAGGGCGACCGTCTTCGCCTTCTCCGGAAGAAGGCCGATCACCGCGGAGGCGGCCTTCTGGCCGATCAGGACGTCGTACGGCCGCTCACCGCCCGCCCTCACGCGCAGCGGATGACGCCCGCCGAGCGCTTCGGGAGAGGCGGGCACGAGACCTGGGAACATGGTGCTCACACGGGCTCCTTCGCTCGTGGGAAGGCCCCCGAGGGCCTGCCCGGCAGCAGGGCGGCGATCCGGCCGGCGACCTCGTCGGGGCGCTCCCCGGGCGCCACCGTCACGGTGTGGCGGGCCAGTCTGCGGTAGATCGGTGTGCGCACGCCGAGGACGGTGCGCAGTCGGCCGGCCGGGTCGTCGGCCAGCAGCGGACGGCTCGCCGCGTCGCCGATCCGGTCGAGCAACTGCTCCAGCGGCACGGCGAGATGGACGACCGTGTGCGAGCGCAGCGCCTGCTGGACGGAGGCGTCCAGGACGGATCCCCCGCCCAGCGCGAGGACCCCCGCGTGCCGCGCGAGCGCGCGGTGCACCGCCGCCCGCTCCAGCAGCCGGAAGTGCGCCTCGCCCGTGCGGTGCAGGATGTCGGCGATCGCCGTGCCCGCCGCCGCCTCCAGGTCGGCGTCCGTGTCCCGGAAGCCGACGCCGAGCAGGCCCGCGAGCAGCCGCCCCACCGTGGTCTTCCCCGCGCCGGGCGCGCCGATCAGCACGGCGGCCGGCCGGCGCTCAGGACGCGAAGGCAAGGCCGTGTCCGGAGAGCGAGTCCAGGGTGTGCACACCCTGCACGGTGGCCTCCACCTCGAAGGCGTGGCGGTGTCCGGGCGGTGCCCCGATGATCTCGGCCGCGCGGGTGGGGATCGGCTGGGCGGCCGCCTCGGCGGACTCCCACAGGAAGATCGCTCCCCACCGCTCGCCGGCCTCGTCGGAGATCCAGGTCTTGAGCACCAGTCCGGGTACGGCCGCGAACCGGTCCACGGCCTCGTCCCGGAGGAAGTCGCGCAGCTCGGCGATGGTGCGGCCGGTGCCCGCGAGCTCCCACCAGACGACTACGGCATGCATGGCTGTCCTCCTCGGCGGTGAACACCCGCCTGTGTCGGGTCTGTTGTGCGGTCTGTGTGCGATCCGGCGGCAGCGGCCGCGGGCGCGGTGCCAGGGGGAGGCAGGACGAGGGCCTGGTCGAGATCACGGGTCTGTGGTCGCACTTCGCCTGTGCCGA